>JBLNFH010000148.1:0-6075 GCA_050263475.1 Deltaproteobacteria bacterium | reverse complement strand
GGACCGACAAGGTGGGCGCGCTGCGGAAAAACGCGGGATGAGACCGCGGGGAAAAAGGAGACCGGAAGCATGGGCCGCGGAAACAGCTACGACGTGAAGGACATCCGGCTGGCGGGGCAGGGGCGGGACCGCATCGAGTGGGCGAAGAAGGACATGCCCGTCCTCCGGTCGATCGGGGAACGGTTTTCCAGGGAGAAACCGCTGAAAGGCGTTCGCGTCGCCGCGTGCCTGCACGTGACCACCGAGACGGCGGCCCTGATGCAGGTGTTGTCCGCGGGGGGCGCGAAGGTGTCCCTATGCGCGTCGAACCCGCTCTCCACGCAGGACGACGTGGCCGCTTCGCTGGTCCGCCACGACGGCATCCGGGCGTACGCGATCAAGGGGGAGAACCGGAAGACCTATTATTCGCACATCCTGAATGCCCTGTCGGCGGCCCCCCATGTGACGATGGACGACGGGGCGGACCTCGTCTCCGTGATCCACACGAAGAAGAAGGAGTACCTGAAAGGCATCATCGGCGGGACCGAGGAGACGACGACGGGAGTCATCCGGCTGCGGGCGATGGCCGAGAAGGGGGTGCTGCGCTACCCGATCGTGGCCGTGAACGAGGCCAAGACCAAGCACTTCTTCGACAACCGGTACGGCACGGGGCAGTCCACGATCGACGGGATCCTGCGGGCGACCAACCGGCTGCTCGCCGGTTCGCGCTTCGTCGTGGCGGGGTACGGGTGGTGCGGCCGGGGCCTCGCGATGCGGGCCAGGGGGATGGGGGCGCGCGTCCTGGTGACGGAGGTCGACCCGCTGCCGGCGCTCGAGGCGCTGATGGACGGGTTCGACGTCGCCCCGATGGCCGAGGCGGCGAAGGTGGGGGACATCTTCTGCACGCTGACCGGGAACCTCCATGTCCTGCGCCGCGAGCATTTCGAGAAGATGAAGAACGGCGCGATCGTCTGCAACTCCGGCCATTTCAACGTGGAGATCGATATCCCGGCCCTTGCGGGGATGGCCAGGTCCGTCCGGACCGTCCGTCCGTTCGTCGAGGAGTATCTGCTGCGCGACGGGCGGGCGATCCACGTCCTGGCCGAGGGGCGTCTCATCAACCTGGCCGCCGCGGAAGGGCATCCCTCGAACGTGATGGACATGAGCTTCGCCAACCAGGCCTTGTCGGCGGAGTACCTGGTGCGGCAGCGCGAGAGGCTGGAGACGCGGGTGTACACCGTTCCCGAGCCGATCGACCGGGAGATCGCCCGACTGAAGCTCAGGACGACCGGCATCCGGATCGATTCGCTGACCCCCGAGCAGAAGAAGTACCTGGCCTCCTGGGAAATGGGAACGTAGCTTCGGGGACGCCGCGGATTTTGCCCGGCACGCGCCTTCCTGCTCCCGGCGGTCATCTAAAAACATGCCGGGAGATAAAAGGAAATCCCCTCCTTGAAAGGACCGGGGGCCTTACGGCCCCCGGCCGCTCTCCCGGCTGATTCGTCGGCCGCGAGGGTATGTATCTAGGCGTTATTGCGAAGGAATAATACCCCCCCGCCCAAGGCGAACAACAGGTCCGGGGCCCAGGCTGCCACCAGCGGGGGGAAAACCCCCATCCGGCCCAGGGAAAGCGAGGCGGACAGGGCCATCCAGCAGAAAAATCCGATCAGCAGCCCCGCTCCGATGCTTCTCCACACTCCGCCCAAACGGGGCCGGCGCAAGGCGATCGGGATGGCGATCATCGCGACGATGACGTTCAGAAGGGGGTAGGACAACTTCGCGTGCATGTCCACCTCGTACCGGCGCACGTCGTACCCTCGTCCCTTGGAATCCCCGATATACGCGGAAAGCTGCTCGTAGGTCATCTCATCGGGAGAAGTTTCCCCTTCCAGGAATCCCTGCACGGTTTCCGGGAACGTGAACTCCTTCTCCCGGAACGGGACGGCCTGCAGGTCGCCGTCGAAGTTTCGCTCCCGCCCGTCGCGAAGGAGCCACTTCCCCCCCTTGCCGTACTCGGCCGTCCTCGCGTCGATGCGCCTCTGGAGGCGGAAATTCCGGTCGATCTCCAGGTACTGGAAGCCGTGCAGCGTCCGCCCGCCGGTGTCGATTACCTGCGCGGAGAGGATCGCGTTCTGCCCGCGGATCCAGTACCGGTTCAGGGAGAATTGGGCCGCGACCCGCCCGGCCCGGACCCGGAGCCGGGCAATCTCCTTTGCCATCCGGTTGGCCTGGGGGGCCAGGATTTCGGAGCTGCCCAGGGAAAAGGCCGAGATGAGGACGCAACCGGCGAACAGCGGCGCGAACGCCCGCAGGGGGCCGATTCCCGCGGAGAACATGGCGGTGAACTCGTTGGCCCGGGCCCTCAAGGAGACGGTGATCAGGACGGCCACGAGCACCGCGACGGGGGAGATCATGAAGAAGACGCCGGGGATCTTGTACAGGTAGTACCGGAAGATTTCCGAGACGGTGGCGTGATTGCTGATGAGCTTGTCGGCGGACTCCATGAAGTCGATCACCTGGAAGAGGGCAAGGAATCCGAGGATGCAGGCGGCGGCCATCCGGAAAAACTCCCGCGTCATGTAGCGGTTCAGGATCGTCATCGCTTCCCCGGCGCGTGCCCGGGAAACGCGGGAAGCGAAATCAGGCTCGTTTCCGACCGCCGGAAGGCCCAAAAGGCGAACCCCAGCACGATGGCGTTGGGCGCCCAGACGAGAAGGACCATCGCCACGGGGGCGCGCGACTCCAGCGCGCCGCCCGCCGCAAGGAACAGGTAGTAGAAAACGATCAGGGCCACCGTGATCGCGAACGCCGGCGATTTTCCGCGCGCCCGCCGGAACAGCCCCAGCGGCATGGCGAAGAGGCCGAAAGCGAGGCAGGAGAACGACAGGGAGAGACGCCGGTGGAAATGATACCGGTAGGAGGCGACCTTCCCATCGGATCCTTTCCCCGTGCTTTCGCGGTAGAGCTCGGGCAGGGTGAGCGCCCTGGGGTCGTCGGTGCCCCCGCCCACGGCCCCCGCCGCCGGAAGGAGGAAATCCATCCCGCGGAAGGAGGCCAGGCGGTAGATATCCGCGGGGGTGTCCGCGTGGTGGACCGTACCCTCCGAAAGGTGCAGCCGGACGATGTGCGTCTCGCTCGCCGGGGAGAATTCTCCCTCCCTCGCGAATACCAGCAGCGGGTCTTTTCCCGGCACGCTCTGGGAGAGCAGGATCCCGGTCATCTTCGTTCCGTCGGCGGAAACGCGGTCCGGGAAGAGAAGGACGCCGGGCGCCACCTCCTGGAAGACGTGCTCCGTGGCTCCCGCGCCGGCCCGGATGGAGAGGATGCGGGCCAGGGTATCCTGGAGCTGGCGGGTCCCCCACGGGATGCCGGTCCAGCCGATGAAGAGGCTGGCCAGGAAGGTCGCGCCGCTCAGGAGGAGAATCGGGAGCGCCATCCCCCGCATCCCCACGCCGGCGGCCTGCAGGGCGGTCGTTTCCGAGTCCGCGGCAAGCCTTCCCAGGGCGAGGAGCACGGCAAGGAGCAGCGCGGCGGGCAGGGTGATCTCGAGGAAGGTCGGGAACAGGGACAGCAGCAGTCTCCCGACGAGGGAGAAGGGCACCCCCTTGGCGATCACGAGGTCGGACAGGCGCGAGAACCGGTGGAGCAGGACGACGAGCGTGAACGTCAGAAGGCCGATGAAAAAGGGGCCGCCGGTTTCGGCCAGGAGATATTTATGGATGATTTTCATTCCAATGTTCGCCGGTCCGGCGCGGCCCCCGCGCGATTTCGATGGTGTCGGATAATTGCCGTGAATTGCCGGAATCCGGGTATAGTATCATAACTTTTAGGGAAGGAATTCCGGCGCGCGCCACGGGGACAGGCAACGGATGAACGTCGTCAACGGCTCTTCAGGGTTTTCTCCACCGACCGCGGTATCGGTGACGATCGGGAACTTCGACGGAGTCCACCTCGGCCACCGGGAACTGCTGCGGCGCACGGCCGCCCGGGCGAAGGCCACCGGGACCGCGTCCGTCGCCCTGACGTTTTCCCCCCACCCGATCCGGTTCTTCTCTCCGCAGGCCCGATTTTACGAGATCACCTCCCTGGAGGAGAAGTCGTCCCTGATCGCCGCGTTCGGAATCGACACGCTCGTGGTGGAGTCGTTCACCGGCGAAGTGGGAAGAATGTGGCCGGAGGAGTTCGCCCGGGAGGTCCTGGCCCGCCGGCTCCGGACCCGTTACGCCATCGTGGGTTACGACTTCACGTTCGGGAGGAACCGCAGCGGTTCGCCGGCGATGCTCGGCGAGATCGGCAGGGAACTGGGGTTCGAGGTGGAAATCGTCCCCCCGCTGGTGCGGGGCGGCCTGATCGTCAGCTCGACGCGGATCCGGGAGCTGCTGCTCGCCGGAAGGGTGCGGGAGGCGGAGGAACTCCTGTGCCGCCCGTACCGGGTTACCGGCACGGTGATCACGGGCGCCGGAAGGGGGAGGAAGCTGGGGTATCCGACGGCCAATATCCAGTACTCGCAGGAGCTCCTCCCCCTTCCGGGCGTGTACGTCGTGGAGATGGAGGCGACCGGCGGGCGGCACCGGGGCGTGGCGAACGTGGGATTCAATCCCACGTTCGGGGAGAATTCCCTCAGCGTGGAAGTTTACGTGCTGGATTTCGACCGGGACCTATACGGGCAGGAGATATCGGTATATTTCCGCGACCGCATCCGCGACGAGCGGAAGTACAAGAGCGCGGAGGAGCTGGTCCGGCAGATCGAGAAGGACGTGCAGTACGCCCGGGGGATGAAGCTCGCCGCCAGGAAGGAAGCCGGCGGGAGAGAGCAGGATCCTGCCAGTGCCGGGTGGAGCGCCGGATGAAAGGAACCGTTGCCGCGTTCCTGGCGCTCGGGTTGCTCCTGTTCGGGGGATGCTCCCGCGAAAGCGGACCCGCCTCCGCCCCGGCGGACGTCGCCTCTCTCCAGCAGGCGTTCGTAAAGGCGGTGGAGCGCGCGGTGCCCGCGGTGGTCAACATCCGTACCGTCACCGCGTTGCCGCGGGGATCGGGGTCTTCGCGCCAGCGGACGGACCGGCAGCGGATCCAGGACTATCTGACCGACATGACGGACGAGAACGGGGGCCTGGAAAACTCCCTGGGATCGGGGGTGATCGTTGCCGATGACGGTTTGATCGTGACCAACGAGCACGTGATCCGGGATGCCGACGAGATCATCGTGCGGTTGTGGAACCGGGCCGAATATCCCGCCCGCGTCGTCGGGGCGGACGCCCGCACGGACGTGGCTCTCCTGCGGATCCAGCCCTCCGGCAAGCTTCCGGTGGCGGTGCTCGGCGATTCCGGCCGGCTCAAGGTCGGGGAATGGGCCATTGCCGTGGGGAACCCTTTCGGACTGGAAAGCACGGTGACCCTGGGGGTGATCAGCGCGACGGGGAGGACCGACCTGGGCGTGGAATCGACCGAGGATTTCATCCAGACCGACGCCTCGATCAACCCCGGCAACTCCGGGGGGCCGCTTCTGAACACCCGCGGGGAAGTGGTGGGGATCAACACCGCGATGGTGAGCGCAGGCCAGGGGATCGGCTTTGCCATCCCCATCAACACGGTCATGGCGGTGGAGCAGGAGCTGGCGCGGAGCGGGTCGATCCGGAGGGGGTGGCTGGGCGTGGGGATCCAGGCGCTCACCCCGGAGCTGGCGGAATCGTTCGGGGCGAAAGGCGAAAAGGGGATCCTCGTCAACGGGGTCGCGCCGCAAAGCCCGGCGGAGAAGGGGGGGCTGCGCGGGGGGGACATCATCACCTCCTTTCGCGGCAAGCCGGTTTCGGGGCTGAAGGAATTCCAGAAGCAGGTCGTCTCCGCCTCTCCCGGCAGCACCGTCTCCATGGAAATCCTCCGTGGGGGGAAGCGCGCCAGGGTCGAGGTGACCATTGCCGAGATGGAGCGGCAGGCGGCGCGGCCCCCGTACCGGAAAACCCCGGTGGACGCATGGGGGCTGGCCGTCGAGGAGGTGCCGCCGCGGGCCGTTCGGGACCTGGGGATCGAGGGAGGGGTGGAGGTCGCTTACGTCGATGCCGCGGGACCCGCCTGGGAGGGCGGGATCCGGGAGGGGGA
>JBLNFH010000147.1:0-5174 GCA_050263475.1 Deltaproteobacteria bacterium | reverse complement strand
GACAGGGGGGGACGGTCGTTCCGGTCTTCCCGGTCGACGAAGAACTGGCGAAGCTTGCCTCCCGCCGGGTTGCGCACCGGACGGACCGGAGAAAGTTCCACCGCGACGGTGGAGAGACCCTGGGCCGACAGGTAATCCCGGAGCCGCCGGAGGACCTCCTCGCACAACGGGCGGCGGTCGCGCCCCGGGGCCTCGTCGAGGCGAAGGCGCGGGCGCCGCGGTCCCGTCTGGATCACCTGGTAGCTCCGCAACCCCGGCGTTTCCTCCACCACGGTGGCCATTACCAGCGGCAGCACCGGCGTCGCAATCCCATCCGGGGATTCGAGGTACAAGGTCTCGTCCCGCCGCCCCTCGGGCCGGATGGAAGGGAGCCGGCTGCCGCAGGTGCAGGGGTCAGGAAGGGCGGTGACGCTGTCGCCCAGGTCGTACCGGATAAGCGGCTGGACCCGGTTGGCCAGGTTGGTGAGCAGCGTGGTGTGGGAGGGCTCGCCCGCCGGTACCGGGCAAAAGCGGGCGTCCACCGGCTCCAGGATCAGCCAGTCGGCGTTGACGTGCAGCCGGCCGTGGCCGCAGTCGAAGGCGATGCCCGGGAACTCCGAGGCGGCATAGGTGTCCCGCACGGGGCAGCGAAACGCGGCGGCGATCCGGTGGGCGGCCGCGGGGGACAGCAGCTCGGCGCCGGACAGCGCGAGCGCAGGCCGGATGCGGAGCCGGCCGGCCTCCTGCTCCTCCGCCAGCACGAGCAGCGCCGTGGGGTAGCTTCCCAGGATCGCCGGCCGGAATTCGTTCAGCTCCCGCACGAGATCGTTCAGCGGCGCCATGAGGGAGAAGACGCGGTTGCGGCCGGACAGCCTCGGGAAGCGGGACCGGACCAGCGCCTCGATCACGGAGCTGGTGAAGTGGCCGCCGGTGGTGATGATCGTCGCCGTCCGGGCGCGGTTGCCGAGGAACGTCCAAAGGCTGCCGGCCGCGATCAGCGAAGGGAGACGCCGCGTCGCCGCCAGCGACAGGTAGACGCGCAGGGCATCACGGTCGTGAAGGAAAACGGCGGGCTGTCCGGTCGTGCCGGAAGTGGCGAAAGCGACGTAGCGGCACAGGTAGAGGCGCCCGATCGAGGTGGCGTCCGCGACGAAGGACTCGGCCGATTCCCGGGTTACCGCCGGGTCGGTCGTCCACGTCTCGAAATTCGCCATCAGGCCGCCCTTGGCGACCGGCGGGAGGGCCTCCAGGTTCACGGCACCCGCGGGAAGCGCGGCGTACAGGTTCCGGTAATAGGGGGAACGCTCCCTCGCGAAATCGACCAGCCGTGCAAGCCGCGCCTGCCGGCGCTTCGCGAACGTCACCCCGGGATCCGGATCAGGAAACGGGCTCCCACGCCCAGGCGGCTTTCCGCCCGGATCGTGCCCCCGTGCGATTCGACGATGTGCTTGGCGATGGAGAGCCCCAGGCCCGTTCCCCCCAGCTCGCGGGAGCGCCCCTGGTCCACGCGGTAGAACCGCTCGAAGATCCGGGGCAGGTGTTCCGGGGGGATCCCCGGCCCGTCGTCGGCGACCTCCAGGAGGCACCCGTCCTCCCGCGCGCTCCCGGCAAGCAGGATGTTCCCGCCTTCCCTGCCGTACTTGATCGCGTTGTCGAGTAGGTTCGAAACCGCCAGGGTCAGCTTGCGGACGTCCGCCCGCAGGGGGACATTCTCCCCCCGGACCGAAAGCGTTTTCCCCGCGCGGACGGCGGCGTCCCGGTGGAGGGAGGCGGCGTGCTCGAGGAATTCGGGCAGGGGAACCTCCTCGATTTCCAGAGGCGACCGGCCGGTCTCCGCCTTCGACAGCTCCAGGAGGTCCTCGATCAGCCGGTCCATCCGGAGCGCGTTCGCGGAGGCGATCGAAAGAAAGGAGGGATCGATCGGGGCTTCCTCCTTCAGCGCATCCTCCATCGCCTCCAGGTAACCGCGGATGTTCGTCAAGGGGGTCCGCAGCTCGTGCGAGGCGTTGGAGACGAAGTCGCTTTTTACCCGCGCCAGCCGTTTCTCCTCGGTGATGTCCCGCAGGGCGAGCAGAAAGTCCGGTCCCGATGATGCGTCGTGCCGGACCGCGGTTCCGGCAAGCCGCACGAAACGGTCTCCGGTCCGGGAGGGGATGAACGTTTCTATGGGGGCCGGGCTCTCCCCCTTTCTCCAGAGATCGATGAACCCCATCACCTCGGGATGCCGGATCGCCTCCGCGACCGGGCGTCCCTCGGCGGGTGCGTCCGCCGTCCCGAGGATCTTCGCGGCCTCGCGGTTCAGCATCCGGATCGTGCGGTCGGACGCGATGACGACGACCCCTTCGGAGAGGTTTTCCAGCAGCGCCGACAGCCGGGCCTTCTCCCTCTCCAGCTGGGAAATCGTCTGCTCGAGCCGGGACGCCGTCAGGTCCAGCGCGGCGCCCAGCTCCTCCAGCTCGTCGCCGGTCTTGACGTGGATGCGCCTCCCGAAATTCCCCGCGGCCAGTTCCCGGGCGGCGGCGTTCATCTCCCTGAGCGGCCCCGTCACGTGCTTCGCGCGAACGGCGGTCCCGGCAAGCATCAGCAGGAACGCCGCGATCCCCGTCCCCCAGGTAATCGCGCGGACCCGGCGAAGCCGCAGGGAAAGCGCGGTGACCGGGAGGGACGTGCGGGTGATCCCCACGAGGCGCCCGCCGGAAAGGATCGGGATGGCGAGGTATCTCTCCTCTTCCCCCACCGTGATGCTGCGGCGCAGGGAGACCCCGGTCCTGCCGGATAGCGCCGCCTGGACTTCGGGCCGGTCGGCATGGTTCTCCATCCCGCCGATCCGAGCGGCGCCGACGGTCGAGTCCGCCACGACCGTGCCGTCCGGAAGAAGGATCGTCATCCGGATCTCCAGGTCCTTGCCCAGCCGGTCGCCCTCCCGCGCGATCCGTCCCCTGTCCGGGTCCGGGGCATCCAGCAGGGGATGGAAAATTTCCGAAACCAGCAGGGCCTGCCGCCGGAGGTTGCCGTCCACCTCGTCCATCGCGTATTTCCGGAACTGGAGATAGCCGGCCGTTCCCGCAAATGCGAGGGCGGCGCCGGTGATCACGAAATAGGTGAGGAAGAACTTCGTCGCGATGGTGATCCGGGACCGCACGGTTTCAGCCCTCCCGCAGCTTGTACCCCAGGTCCTTGACCGTCTCGATCGCCTCCGACAGGAACGGGATCTTCTGCCGGAGGTTGGCGATGTGCACGTCGACCGTCCGGTCGACCACGTGCGTCCCCTCGCCCCAGACTCTTTTCAGGATCGATTCGCGCGTGAGCACGCGGCCGGGCGCCGAAAGGAGCGCCTGAAGGATACGGAATTCCTTCGATGTCAGGGAAACCGGTTTTCCC
Source organism: Deltaproteobacteria bacterium (assembly GCA_050263475.1). Taxonomy (GTDB): domain Bacteria; phylum Desulfobacterota; class Deferrimicrobia; order Deferrimicrobiales; family Deferrimicrobiaceae; genus FEB-35. The sequence continues at coordinate 1,814 of JBLNFH010000147.1, read as the reverse complement.
TTGAAGCGGACCTCGTGGCGGGATACGTCCATCCGCAGCCCATCGTATTCGTAGCCCTCCTCTTCCGTCTCTTCCGGCGGGTTCCGACTGCGGCGGAGGATGGCGTGGATCCGCGCCACGACCTCCCGCGGGCTGAACGGCTTGGGGATGTAGTCGTCGGCGCCCAGCTCCAGCCCGACGATCCGGTCCGTTTCGTCCCCCTTCGCCGTGAGCATCGCGACCGGGATCCGAGCGATCTCCCGGTCGGCGCGGATTTTCCTTAACAGCTCCAGCCCGTCCATTTTCGGGAGGAGGATGTCGAGCAGGATCAGGTCCGGCTTCTCCGACCGGGCCTTCGCCAGCCCCTCTTCACCGTCCCGTGCCGCCACCGGCCGGAAACCTTCCTTGCGCAGGTAGTGAACCAGGAGATCGCGGATCTCCCTGTCGTCTTCGACGATCAGGATGGAACTGGTCGACAAGAGGTCCCTCCGTGTCGGGAGGTCGACGGCTATTCCAATTATAGGGAACCGCCGCCGGGGGCGCCATCCTCGCGGTTTCTTCCTCAGGTGGCTACGGTATTCCGCACGGGAAAATCACGACCATGGCGCTCCTTGTGCTTTCCGCCGGTCATCTCAACCTGAAGCGATACGCCATCCGCCGTCTGCGGGACGGCGAACTCCCATACATGGAGCGACGAAGGAGGTTCGATGCGGAATATCGTCTTGATCGCTCATGACGCAAAGAAAACGGACATCATCGAATGGGCCCGCTTCAACCGGGAGGCGCTGGCCGCCAAGGAGCTTTTCGCGACCCGGGCGACGGGGGAGGAACTCATCGCCGGCGTGGGGCTTCCGGTCAACCTGCTGCGGCACGGCCCGGAAGGAGGCGATGCCCAGGTGGGGGCGATGATCGCGGAAGGGAAGGTGGACCTGCTCATCTTTTTCTGGGACCCGCTTTCTCTCCACCCCCACGACGTGGACGTCAAGGCCCTGCTTCGCCTCGCCGTCCTGCACGACGTTCCTACCGCCTGCAACCACCGGACGGCGGACTTCCTGATTTCCTCTCCGTTGTACCGGGACGGCGGACTGCCGGGCGAGGCGGCGATGTGACGCGGTCAGGGATATGCCATGGGGACGACGAGCCGAAGGCGGACATCCGTCATCTCGAAGCGGACGGGGAGCTGCCCCAGGTAATCGCCGTCCACCTGGGCGGCGGAGGGGATCCTGCATCGCACGAGCACCGATTGCGCCTCGCGGATATGAACCGAGGGGGAGGAGACGTGCGTCCCGCGCAGCGCGCCGACCGCGAACCGGAGGATGGGCCACCTCCCCGTTTTCCGCAGGGCGACCACCTGGAAGGAGTTCCCCTCGAGGTTGCCGGCGGGAGCCATCGTGACGCCGCCCCCGTACTTTTTGCCCCGGCAGAGGATCACGACCTGGACTTCCATCCGCTCCCTGCCCGGGAATTCCAGCCACAAGGGCGGCTGGGACCGGAGCAGATGACGCATTCCGGCGAGCACGTACGCGCCGATCCCCAGGATGTTTTTCGCGCCCTGGCCCATCCGTTCAACGACTTCGGCGTCGAACCCCGCGGACGCCATCAGCACGAAGTAACGGCCGTCCGCCCGGGCGAGCGGGACCTCGATCGTTTTCCCCGTCCCGAGCAGGTCCAGGCACCCCTCCACGGATTTCGGAAGCCCCACCTCCTGCGCGAGGACGTTTCCCGTACCGTGGGGGACCACGGCGAGCCGCGTCCGGCTCCCCGCCAGCCCGTTGACCACCTCGTTGACCGTCCCGTCCCCGCCGACGGCGACGACCGCCTCCGCGCCCGCGCCG
>JBLNFH010000146.1:0-5446 GCA_050263475.1 Deltaproteobacteria bacterium | reverse complement strand
TCCCGCGGGACGATGCGGGACGTGTCCTTGCCGGCCCGCCGCACCAGGAAATCGGCAAACGGCAGGGAAGGGCGGGCGGCGGCAAGCCCCAGGCAGCTCAGGGAGGTAAGTACCCCCTCGCACAGGCGGGCCAGCTCCGGATGGCCCGCCGACAGGAGCACGTCGTCGTGCGCTGCGAACGCGATGTGCCCGGGGAGAGCCGACCGGTCCGCCAGGAGCTTTCCGGCGTATTTGGCGATCTGGTCTCTCACGGAAGGCTCGACAGATAACCGGGGTCGGAAAAGGTCCCCTCGGGAGTCAACCCGCGGATGCGGTAATACTTCTGAAGCTCCTCGTCGAACCGCTTCTCGTCGATGGGGGGGATCTCGATCCCCTCGCCGCTGGAGCCGGGCTCGCGGAAAAAACGCTCGGGCAGCCGGTCGTCCTTCGAGTCGAACCCGTTGGTGCAGTTGTAGAACCGCTCCGTGAGGCAGATGCGTTCCCCGATCTCCTTCAGGGACTGGGGGCCGAACTCCTCCCCGGTGACCGCCGCGAGCATCTCGGCGTATTCCTCCAGGGTCGCGCCGAAGAAGGAGAACTTGCAGGCGACCAGCGAATCCACCGCGGCGTTGGTGTCCTCGGCGATCTTGATGATGCGCGCCTTTCCCGAGAAGGAGAAGCGGTCGGTCGCAACGGGCTTGCGCAGGATCTCGTGGGAGATGGGGTAGGCCCGGAGGTGGCATCCCCCCCGGTTGCTGGTGCAGTAGGCCAGCGCCATCCCGTAGGCGCCGCGAGGGTCGTAGGCGGGAAGCTCGAGGGACTTGACGCTCATGGACAGCGCCGGGTTTCCCAGCGATTGCGCCACCCGGCGCGATCCCTGGGCCAGCAGGTCGCCGTCCTCCCTGCGGTAGGCGATGTCGGTAAGAAGCCCCTCCACCTCCTCCGCAGCGGGGAAACGGCCCCTTCCTTCCCCCCAGGCGGCAAGGGTGGCTGCGGCTGATATCGTATCCATCCCCAGCTCGTTGCACAGGCGGTTCGACCGGACGATGGCATGCAGGTCGTGGATGCCGTTGAGCGCCCCGAAGTGGGAGACGGTCTCGTACTCGGGAAGATGCGCCCCCTCCCGGTCGCTTTTCTTGCACTGGATGGGGCACCCGTAGCAGCCGTCTTTCTTCGAGCCGTACGCCTTGCGGATGGCGGGGCCGGAATAGCTCCCCGACCCCTCGAAGACCGTCTTCCGGAAGTTTTCGGTGGGGGCCATCCTCCGCTGGCGCATCAGGTCGACCAAAGCGGGCGTCCCGTACTCGCTGATCCCCAGCTCGCCGAAGATGACGGGGGAGGCGCGGAACAGCCGCATTACGTCCTGCCGGGCGCGTTCGAAGCGGGCACGGTCTGCGATCCCGGTCGTTCGGGTTCCGTTCGCCACGATCGCCTTCAGGTTTTTTCCGCCCATGACCGCGCCGAGTCCGCCGCGGCCCACCGCGTTCCCCTCGCCCATCAGGATGCTCGCGAACAGGACACCGTTCTCCCCGGCCGGGCCGATCGCCGCAACGCTTCCCCGGCCTTCGAGCGCCCGGACCGTCTCGCCGACGGATGTTCCCCAGAGAGAACCGGCAGGGAGGATTTCCGCCCCCTCCGGCGTAACGGCGATCACCGCGGGACGGGGACTGCGTCCGACGATGCGCACCGCATCGAACCCCGCCGCCTTGAGGCGGTGGGCGAACCGGCCCCCGGCGGAGCAGTCATAGACGGTTCCGGTCAACGGGGAACGGGATACCGCGCTCATCCGTGCCGCGGTGGGGGCGGGCGTTCCGCACAGCGGACCGACGGCGAAGATCAGGGGCATCGCTGCGTGGAAAGGATCGAGGGTGTGCACCCCGCGAAGCAGGCGCACCCCCAAGCCTCTTCCTCCGAGGTAGCCAAGCAGGAGATCGCGGGGGATGGGCTCGACGCGGCTCGTCCCCGCTGCGAGATCCACATGAAGGAGCGTTCCGTGCCAGCCGGTCAGGGGGCTGTTTCCCATCAACACTCTACTATACCAGAACGTCCCCGGCGTGTTCCTGCCGGTTGCCGCCGGAACTTCCCCCCGATTGACGATCCCCTGTGGTGCGGGACCCGAAAAAATGGGATAATGCCTCCCCATGGATTTCGACCCGCAGGCGTTCCTGACACAATATGCCGATGCGTATAACGCGCGCGACCCGGAGGGGCTGCGCGCCTTTTTCGCGCTGGATGACCCCCGCTTCGGGATTTTCGAGGATTATACGGGAGCCCTTTTCGACGGGGATACCTACGGGGCGGTCCTGGAGGCCGCATTCGATTCCACCGCCGAGATGTCCTTCGAGCTGTTGCGATGCGACCGGTTCAATGGCTTCGTGGTGATCCACGCGATCCAGAAGATCCTGGAAAGGGATGAGGAGGAAGGGATCGGAGAGGCCCTCATCCGGGCCACCCTATGGGTTTCGATCGCCGGCGATTCCCCCCGGATCGTCACCGCGCACTTCTCCCTGCTGCCCGATTCGGGGGCGGAATGCTGCCGTCCCGGCGGATGCCAGGGTTCATGATCCGCCTTCCCGCGCGCCCTTAGCTCAACGGATAGAGCTCCTGACTTCGGATCAGGTGGCTGGGGGTTCGAGTCCCTCAGGGCGCGCCAGCCTTTTTCCATCGCACGATAAATGTTCGGTGGATATTCACGCCAGGATCGGGTGGAACCGGCCGCAGGGGGTGGTTAGGAAACCAAGGAGCAGAGGATTATTTCCATTCAGTGGCCTATGGATTTCTTCAAACTGGATTTGCGCAGGCCATTTGTTGAAATTGTAAAATTGTCTTCCTCATTAGCCACCAGATATAAAAAACCGCAATTCGTGCAATCGTGAATCTTCAGGGCGTTGGTGCAATGGACTTTACCGAAGCAGAGCGTACCCGCTATCGCACAGCAAAACCGGCCTCCGTTTTTTCCGCCATTGATTCCATCAACCGCTTGGTCGCTTGAGGCAGGGCAAACGCCATGCGTGCCGGCGAGTTTCCCGCCCGGTTGCCGTTCACAGCGCTGAAATTCCCAGCAATTGATTTTGAAATCTGATCTCACAATCCCCCCCGATTGCGAAATGCAGCCTGAAGCCCGGATTCCTCATTAGAACTTAGCAGGAAGTCATCCTAACATATTTCCCCCGGTGGATAAAATGATTGTGGCCACAATCCGGATTCCGGGTTGCATCGATTGTGGCATGGTTCATGTAAAACACTTTGTTGATATGCTCGGTACGGCAAAAATACCGGAATTCCAAACCTTTCGGGGCCGCGCAAGAAAGGGAAGGTTTCGATATTTTCCGTGCGTTCCCGAATGTGTAATTTCCGAAGGGAAAAACAATACGGAGGATGAGATGAAAACTGGAATCCTTACGGCTCTGGCTGTCCTGGCTTTCATGGGCTTCGTCGCGACCGCAAACCCGGTATACGCAGGGGCCAACGTCAACGTCAACGTGGGGATCCCGATCGGCGTGGCGGTCGCCCCGGCCCCCGTGGTCGTCGCTCCTCAGCCGGTGTATGTCGAGGAACCTCCGGAGATGGTCGTCATCCCCAGGTCGAACGTCTACTTCGCACAGGGTGTAAGCGTTGACCTCTTCTTCTATGACAACCGCTGGTGGAACCGCAGGGGGGATCGCTGGTATCGGGCCAGCGATTACAACGGGCCATGGGTGTCCGTGGGGCCGCGGTACGTCCCGGCCGCCGTCTACCGGGTGCCCGCGGACTACCGCACTGTCTACGTCCATGAGAAGCGGGTCCCGTACGGTCAGTGGAAGAAGGCTCACGGGGTACACGGCGGGAAGCACAAAGGGGAAATGCACGGCAAAAAGCACGGACATCACGACGATTAGGGGGGTTGGTCGCGCGGACTGGGGATTGTCAAGTCAACGTGAAAAGAAATATATTCTCTGACAAGCAATGCTCGTAGCGGGAGAGGGGGGAATCGGATATGACGTCATTGCGGAAAGCTGGTTGGTTCGTTGTGCTGGCGATGGCGATGGCGAGCTGGATCGGTTTACTGGGCTCGCTGCGGGGGGTCGCCGAGGCCGGATTGATCGCCTCCCACCTCTCGGAGGCGGAGGCCCGTTCGGAGGACTTGGCGAAGGTCCAGTCGTTCCTCGAAAACAGGATCGTCCTTCAGAAGCTGGTCGACTACGGCGTGTCGCCCGAGGAAGCAAAGGCAAAGGTCGAGGCCATGAGTGCGCAGGATCTGCACCGGCTGGCCTCTCTGTCAGACCGGGCAGCGGCGGGGGCGGACGACGGCATCGGCCTCCTCATCGGGATCGCGTTGATCATTATCCTCGTCATCGTGATCATAAAGCTGATGAATAAAGAAGTCGTCATTCGTTAATACTGCAGTGTGGCGGGTTATCGGGCGCCGCCCAAGAACAGGGCGGGGCCCTTTTTTTGTTGGAAGCAATGCGCCGCGCGGCGCACCCGCTCCTGGATCCTCCCAGGGTGTTCGATTCCATAATTTTGCCGTCATTGCCGAGTCAGATCGCACGTCGTGCCTTTGATCGACTGGCACATCGAGTGGCCTCGGCAGGCGAGCCTTTTCAGACCTTCTTCGATCCTTCTTCTCACGGGAACCGCCTGCGGGCAATGGGGTTCGTGCAGATCGAAGATATTGATTCCGAAGAAATGGATGCCCGATATTTCCAGGAACGCACAGATACGTTACGAGTTGGACACCTTGTGAATGTAATGAATATTCCGGTGTGAGCAACGCACAAACCATCGAACGCACCCTGTATCGGGGACTCGTATCTTCAGAGCGCGGCCTTGCGGAGGGCGTCAGCGGGGGAGAGCGGCGGAGACGCCGTCCACGACGTACTGGACGGCGATGAAGGCGAGAATGAGGCCCATGATCCTGACGACGATCGTGATCCCGAGGACCCCGATCCAGCGCTGCAGCTCCTCGGCCCTCTTGAGGAGGAAGTGCGTCGCCAGGAAAACCACGGTGCAGGCGGCCAGGAGAATGAAGTACGATACGGCTCCCTGGGCGCGGTCGGCAAAGAGGAGGGTCGTGGCGATCGCGCCCGGCCCTGCCAGGAGGGGGATGGCAAGGGGGGTCACGGAGATATCGTCCTTGGAGCCCGCAATCCGTTCCTCCTTCTCGCTGGTTCCCGTGCCGGTGGTCCTCCCGTACAGCATTTCGATGGAGATGAGGAAGAGGAGAATCCCGCCGCAGATGCGGATCGCCGGCGTCCGGATCCCCAGGTAGCCGATCAGCGCGGGCCCGGTGAGGATGAAAACGACGATCACCAGGTAGGCGATGATGCAGCCCCGGCGGGCCATCTCCCTGCGTTCCTCGGAACCGCTATGGCGGGTGATGGCGAGAAAGGACGGGATCGCGACCAGGGGATCGACGATGAGGAACAGCTGGATGGCGTATGCGGCAAAGAGGGAAAGGGAATCCGTCATGACCGTCTCCCGGGAA
>JBLNFH010000145.1:0-5757 GCA_050263475.1 Deltaproteobacteria bacterium | reverse complement strand
GGACCTGGAGAACCGGAACATTCTTCCCATCTGGATCGGCATCCTGGAGGCCAATGCCATCGCCGTGGGACTGGAGAAGGTCAAGCTCCCCCGCCCGATGACCCACGACCTCTTCAAGAATGTCATGGATCAGCTCGGCGTCAGCCTGAAGAAGATCGAGATCACCGACATCAAGGACAATACCTATTACGCCGTGCTCCACCTCGAAACGGGGGGGAAAATCCTGACGATCGATTCGCGCCCCAGCGACGCGCTTGCCATCGCCATCCGCCTGGGGGCCCCCATCCTGGTCCACGAATCGGTGATCGAGAAGGCCGTCCGCGTCGAGGCCGAGGGGGGGCAGGACAAGGACAAGTGGTCCGAGCTGCTGGAGAAGATGGATCCGGAAGACTTCAGCAAGTACAAGATGTAGGCGATCGCCGCGCATGGAGATCGCGCGTATATTGGTCGTCCGGGAGGATGCCGGCACCGGGAAGGATACGCGGATCGTCGTTCGTGAGCGTACGGTCGAATTCGATTTTCAACCCCCGGACGGCATCGCGGAGGGGAAGACCGACCTATCCGCCTATAGCGCCGTCGCGGCGCCGATCGAATGCGCGCGCCCCGAGGTCTTCGACGCCCTGCGCGGGGAAGGGGGAAGCGGCCCCCCGTTGTTCTTTTTCCGGGGCGAGCCGCCCCTCCAGGAAGTCGCCCGATGGGTGCTCTGGTCCGACGCGTCGAACGGCGAAGGAGGAACAGAGGAGGAGCGCCTCCTTTCCGAAAGTCTCGAGTACTACGCGCTTGCCTCCCTCTACCAGCGCTGCATCAAGATCCTTACCTCCCAGGACGAGGAGAAACTGCTCGCCCTGATCACCGACGCGTTCGTGCGGGAGCTGGGCGCGGAAAGCTGCGTCATCTGGCTGGGCTCCCCGTCCGACCCCGATGAAATGATGATCGCCTCGGTGAGGGGAGTGGTCAGCATCGACAGGGAGGGGTCGCGGTTCTTCCTGTCCCAGGCCGATTGGGCCGAGACGGGCGGGGACCCGTCGGCGACGCTGTTCGTGCCCCTGGTCTTCCACGAGCGGACGATCGGTATGGTGAAGCTCGGAGAACGGCTGAACCGGAAACCTTACGGCGCGCGCGAACGGTACGTGTCGGGGATCATCTCCGACTACGCGGCGATTTCCCTGAGAACGGTGGACCGCCTGGGCCGGATGGAAAAGGTTTCCCTGCGCGATCCCGAAACCCGCGCCTACTCCGCGGCCTTCCTTTCCGACTACTTCGAGAAGGAGCGCTACAAGGCAAGCCGGTTCCGGCGCCCGCTGTCCCTGATTTTCGTCGCCATCGACAACTTCGCACACCTGCTGGAGCAGACACGTGAAAGCATGGTCACGGGGGCGCTGGCGGGGATGGTCGAAACGATACGGAAGGCGCTGCGGGATTCCGACCTCATCGCGCGCACCGGGCCGGACCGGTTCTGCATCGTCCTTCCCGAGACCGACTATTTCGGGTCGATGCTCGCATTGCGGCGGCTCCGTAAGGCCATCTCCGAGAACATGCGGATCCCGTTCCTCGGGGGGGAATTCGCGCTGCATCCGTTCTTCATGGCCGTCACCTACCCCCGGGACGGCATGGACTTCCAGGCGCTCTCGCGGCTTGCGGAGGACAAATACATCCGGCAGCGGAAGAGCCCGCTGCATCGGCTGCGGCTCACGGAGAAGTCGTTCTGGGACGCGTTCGAGATCCTGGTCGGAAAGCCCGAGCACTACGAGCAGCTCCGCAGGGGAGAGGATGTCCCCTCCCTCAGCCGCATCCGAAAGGACCTTGGACGCAACTGTCATTTCTCCCTGCCGAGGGAGATGTTCCTGCGGCTGGTCGAATCGGTCGCGCAGGACGTGGCGTCCGAGGGAGATGCGCGGGCGCTGGTGATCGCCGCGGGGCCCCGACCGGAGATCTACAAGCAGATCTTCCTTTCCTTCGGCACCGAGCCATCGGAGGGACGCAGCATCTGCATCCTCGGTCAAACGGGAAACACCCGGTTCGACGCGAAACACCTGATGTACCGGACCGCCGACGACGACCGCCTCAAGGAAAGGGAAGTCGTCCTGTATCTCAAGGAGAACGGTGCCTACGGCCTCTTCTCGACCGGCCTGCGGGAGGACGCGTGCGGCTTCCACACGGCCGACGAGTGGCTGGTGGAGGCGATGATGGAGAAGTTCCAGGACGCCTACCTCCTGCAGGGAAATATCTGACCCGGGGACGCGATGCAGGCAACCGGCACGGCGAAAACGATCCTCATCGCGGACCCCTTCGAGAAATCACGCCGGTCCCTGGGACACTTCCTCCGGGAGAAGGGGATGGAGGTGGTCGAGGCCGGCGACGGCGGCAGGGCGCTCGCCGAAGCTCTCCTCAAGCGTCCCGACCTCCTGCTGCTGGACCTGTCGGTGGGCGTGCTGGGCGCCGACCGCCTGATCCAGATCCTGCGCTCCAATCCGAACACGAAGGGCATCCCGATCTTCTACCTGAGCGACAAGGAAAAAAGCGTCTCCGGTTTCCGCACGGGGGTCGACGAATTCATCCGCAGGCCGTTCCACGAAGAGGAGATCCTCCTGCGGATCCAGCGGACCCTGTTCCGGGATTCCCTCCCGGAAGTATTTTCCGGGGACTCGGAGATCAGCGGCAATCTAGCCCAGGTCTTCCTTCCCGACCTCTGGCAGATGCTGTCCCTCAACCAGAAAAGCGGGATCATCCAGGTGGAGGGGGAAGGGAATTCCGGCTCGATCTACATCGACCAGGGGGAGATCGTCTCCGCGGTCATGCGCAACCTTTCGGGCGAAAAGGCGCTCTTCCGCATGATCCCCCTTCGCCAGGGCAAGTTCCGGTTCGTTCCGGGAAAAGTGGGAGTGCGGCGGACGATCCACGCCCCGAGCCAGCACGTGGTGCTGGAAGGGATGCGCAATTTCGACGAACTCGGGAAAATGGGGGACAGGATGCCCGCCCCGGGCGATACCGTGCGAATCGCGAAGGACCCCCGATCCGTCGCGGGCGCGGGCGGCGTGGTGCGGGAGGTTCTCCTCCTGGCGGAGTTCTGCAACCGTGTGGAGGATATCGTCAACAACTGCAGCTTCCCCGACCTTTCGGTCTACGAGACCCTGTGGAAGCTCAAGAACCGCGGGATCCTTTCGATCGGTTCGTTCGAGGCGTTCCCCCGGAAGAGCGAGTTTCTCCCCGCCGAGGATCTTGCCCGCCTGCGCAGCCGGATGGAGGAGCGCAACCCGATCGCGAACCAGGCCACGGGACGGATCGCCCTGTTCCTGCCGGATGCCCCGCTCCTGGAGGCGATCGTCCTCGCGCTGGGGCAGTTCCGGGAATTCGAGGTGGACAGCGCCTTCTTCGCGCTGCGCCGGAAGGAAGGCGTCCCCATCGGAAAGTTCGGGAGGATCCGGGTGGGGGAGGGTAGCTCCCTGCTGCTGTACGCCTTGACGTACCTGCGATCCTGCTCTCCCATCTGGTACGCGATGGTCCCCCGTCCCATCGGGGTCCTCGCATTCCTGAAGGACGAGGTGTCCAGCTCGCTCGAGGGGCTGCTGGCCGTGTCCGACTATACCCGCGGGGCGGACGTCAGGATCGTCCTCGCAGTGATGGGAAAGACCTTCACCAATTTCGGCCTCGGGGAAAATACGCTCCGCCTGTTCCAGAACCGCGTGGAGAAGCTGGGGGGCGCCCTCAAGGTGCAGGAGATGGAGCAGCTCTCGCCCGGGGAGATCCGCGAAGCCCTGGGACGCGTCGTGCGCCAATACCTCGAGGGGGAGAATAAATGATCGATCTTCCCCTGCATTCGACTTTCGGCGGACGCATTCCCTGATCTACGGGCCGGTCGCCCGCTTGACCGTGAATGGCGGGGACCGCATGGTGTACAATAAACGATCAACAGGGAGAACCGATGGCGGAGAAGATCAAGTACACCCGCAAGGACCTGAAAGGGCCGGACGAGTTCATCTCGGCGTTCAGCCGGGCGGTTTCATGGACCCAGGAAAACCGCACGAAGGTGCTGGCGGCGGCGGGGGGAGTGCTCCTCATCGTGGTGGCGGTTTTGGGCGGACGGGCGTACTTTCGCTGGGAGGAGAACCGGGCGGCGCAGGATCTGTGGCCGTACGTGAACCAGGCCAGGCAATCCCTCGAGTCTCCCACCGCCGCGGACCGCGAGAAGCTCCCACAGCTGGAACGGTTCCTCGGGGAGCAGGTCGCCAAGCATCCCGGCACCGTCGCCGCCGTCTACGCCAGGTACTATCTCGGCGGCATCGCCTTCGTTCGCGGGGACTACGACCGGAGCGCGATGCAGTACCGTGCGGCGATCAAGGACAGCAAGCTCGAGGGCGTCATGCCCTACCTCCTCCGGAAAGGGCTGGCGCAGGCGCTCGACGCCAAGGGGGAATATGCCGCGGCATCGGAGGCCTACCGTGAAGCGGCGTCGGCCGCGGGAGGCGAGCTGCGCGTGCAGGCGGAGATCGGTCAGGCCAGGACCCTGGCGCTTGCGGGAAAGAAGCCCGAGGCGGCGACGTTGTACCGGCAGATCCTGGGTGAAACCGCGGACCCGCGGGTAAAGGAGCTGATCGAGATCAAGCTGGCGCAGGCAGAGTAGGGGACGGAACGCCGGATGAAGGTTTCCCTCTGCTTTCTCTGGCACATGCACCAGCCGCACTACAAGGATCCGGAAACGGGGACCTATATTCTCCCGTGGGTCCGTCTCCACGCGGTCAAGGACTACGTGGCGCTTCCCCGGATCTTCCGGCAGTTCCCTTCGGTCCGTCACACCTTCAACCTGGTCCCTTCCCTGCTGGTCCAGCTGCAGGACTACGTGGAGAACGGGGCGGAAGACATCTACCTGACGCTGTCGAGGAAAAACGCCCTGGACCTGACGCGCGACGAGGAGGAGTTCCTTCTGAAGAATTTCTTCTCCGCATTCCCGCCCACCATGATCCTGCCCCAGCCCCGCTACGCCGAGCTGTTCATGGGGCAGGACGCCGCGCGCAGGGCGATCGGGAAACCGGGGGCCACCGGCGGGTTCGGCGCATCCGAGTACACCGACCTCATGACCCTTTTCAATCTCACGTGGTTTCATCCGATGCACCGGGACGAGGACGACGAACTCTCGCGATTGTGGAGGAAGGGGAGAGGATATACGGAGCGGGAGAAGGCATATGTACTGGACCGCCAGATCGAGATCATGTCGGAGGTGATCCCGGAATACCGGAGGCTCACGGAGAAGGACGGGGGAGAGCTGTCCTCCACCCCGTTAAATCACCCGATCCTGCCGCTCCTCATCGATAACCGGGCTGCTCAGGACGCGCACCCGGGCGCCGTGCTGCCCAAGATGCCCTTCGCCTACCCCGAGGACGCCCTGGAACAGCTGGTCCGGGGGAGGGAAACGTTCCGGTCGCTGTTCGGATCGTACCCTTCCGGGCTTTGGCCTTCGGAAGGCTCGATCAGCCCCGCAACGATCGATCTGGCGGCGAGAGCGGGTTTCAAGTGGGCGGCGACGGATGAGGTGCTATTATCCAAGGCGTTGAAGAAGCCCGTTCTCCGGGATGCCGAAGGTGTCCCGCTCGAGCCGAATTGGCTCTATTCTCCTTACAGGGCCGATACGCCTTCGGGCACCGTGCATCTCTTTTTCCGCGATCATCATCTTTCCGATCTTATCGGCTTCGAGTATTCCCGGTGGGATGCCGTCGAAGCCGTAAATAATTTCTTAAAAAATATCAGCCTCATATACGATAG
>JBLNFH010000144.1:0-3695 GCA_050263475.1 Deltaproteobacteria bacterium | reverse complement strand
CCCGCGACACCTCCCCGCGGATCTCGGTAAGCCGGTCCTCGACCCGGCGGGAGATGCCGTCCAGACCCTTGAGGAGATTTTCGGACACCTCCTGGCGGATCCTTGCGGCGGCGTCCGCCTGCGCCCGCGCCAGTTCCGAGGAGCTCGTGCGGAGCGAATCGGCGACGTTTCTCTCCAGGAGGTCCAGCCGGTCCTCGAGCTGCGGGGGGCGGCGCAGCAGCACCACAAGGAGCGTCGCCGCGACGACGGCCAGCGTCAGGATCGGCAGATATTCCATGGTAGGATAACTATACCAAGAAAACCGGGAAGGGGAAGGCATGCGGGTGTCCAAGCAGTTTGCCCTGTTCGGGTTTCACTTCTGCGCGACCATCTTCGTGGGACTGTCGGTGTACGGGGTCGCGCTCTACATGAACGAAGGGCTCGTGAAGTCCGATTCCCTCCTCTCCACGGCCGCCTACGCCGCCGTCGTCCTCGCCTCCATCGCGGGGATCTGTTTTTTCGGCAGGGAAGCGGATCGGCGCAAGTCGGAAGAAGCCAAAAATTCGGCCCCCCCCGCCCCCGCCTCCACGAAAAAAGGGAACCGCTGACCCACGGGCCGCAGGCCCTTACGCACCCCCGGACTTCTTGGCGACGCGGGCGTTGAACTTGGCGAAGTCGACGGCGAACCGCTCATGGGTCCCCTTGCCGATCCCTTCGACCTCGTCCCGGGCCTCGATCTCCCATACCGTTCGTCGGCCGTCCACCCCGACGCACCGGACATGAACGGTCACCTCCATGCCGGGCGGCGTCGCGGCGGTGTGGGTCACGTTGACGAGCGTCCCCACGCTCCCCTCGCCGGGATCCATGTGGGGCGCCATCGCCTCGATGCATGCCCATTCCATCAAGCCGACCAAAAAGCCGGTGGCGAACACCTTCGGCATCTCCTGGAAAAGCTTCGCCTCAGGGTAGAGGTACGGCACCGTCTTGTTCTCCGGCACGCGGTACTTGTGCGTGTGCGTCAGCCCGGCCTTCAGCGTGTCCTTCATTTCGTTCTCCTGTCCTTCCGGTTGGATTCGGCGGCCTTTTCACAGAGAACGATAGACGATTTCACGGCGGAGGTACAATGGGAGAAAAAGGGATATGATATCCGCAAACGCCCCGGTCGGGGGCAGCCTTGCACGGAAGGGAGGAAGGCGATGGCGCATTCGTCCTCGAGGTCGTGCTTCCCGTTTTGTGCCGTTGCGGTTCTCCTTGTCTTCCTGGTCTCCCTCTCCGGCTGCGGGAACAACGAGACCGGAACCGCGCAATCGGTCGAGGTCCTCGCCGGCGCCGCCGGGGGACCGGGGTTTTTCGACGGCAGCGGGACGCTGGTGCGCTTCTCCTCCCCTTCCGGCGCGGCAGTCATCGGCTCCAACGTCTTCGTCGCCGACGCCGCCAACCACGTCATCCGGAAGGTCGACACCCTGACAGGAAACGTCACCACCCTGGCGGGGGTATTCGGAATCCCCGGCGCGGCGGACGGCTCCGGTGCGGCAGCGCGGTTCAACTCGCCGACCGGGATCGTGGCGTCCGGCACGATCCTGTTCGTCTGCGACACCGGGAACCACGCCATCCGGAGGATCGTTTCCACGAGCGGCGCGGTCACGACGCTTGCGGGCGATCCCGGCACTGCCGGGGCCGTCGACAACAATTTACCCGCAAACGTACGGTTTTCATCCCCCAGGGGGATCGCCATCGCCAGGGACCTGACCGGGACACCCCTGTTCGTGGCGGACACGGGAAACCACAAAATCCGAAGAGTGGAACTCACCGGCGCGACAACGACGTATGCAGGCACGGGATCTCCCGGGATCACGGACAATGACGTCGCAGCGGGAGCCAGTTTCCGATCTCCAGAGGGAGTAGCCGCCTTTGGAACCGACGTTTACGTCGCCGATACGGGCAATCACACGATTCGGAAGGTCCTCTCGTCCGGTGCCGTCGGCGGCAGCGTCACCACCATTGCGGGCACCGCCACACTTTCGGGCTATGTGGACAATGCGGCGGGATTGACCGCCCGGTTCTCCTCCCCGTCATCCCTCGTATTTATCGGAACAGACCTCTTCGTCGCGGACACCGGGAATCACGTCATCCGGAAAATCGACACCTCGGCGGTGCCGCCGGCTTTCGTGACCACCCTGGCCGGGACGCCAGGAAGCGCGGGATTTGCGGACAGCGATCCGGGGCCAGCGCAGTTCAACGGCCTGAAAGGCATCGGAATTCTGGAGACCGGCGCCAATACCCTTTTTGTCGCCGACACCGGGAACGATACGATCCGGCAGGTCACTCTTGCGGGGACCGTCACCACTGTGGCGGGAAACCCGCCCAAGACCGGAGTGATCGACGGCACCGGGACTGCCGCCAGGTTCACTGCGGCGGCGGGCGCTGTGGTCATCGGGGATATCGTGTACGTCGCCGACACCGGGAACGGCACGATCCGGCAGATCACCTCCTCCGGGGAGGTGACCACGCTCCCCGGAACCGTGGGCCCGTTTATAAGCCCTGCAGGGATTACCGCCATCGGGTCGACCCTGTACGTCTGCGACAACGTGAATCACACGATTCTCAGCGTGCCCGCCGCGGGGGGCACCGTTACGGTCCTGGCGGGCCTCTCCGGAAGCGCAGGCTCCTCGGACGGCACCGGCACCGCCGCCCGGTTCAGCGCCCCCGGGGGGATCGCCACGGACGGCACGGACCTGTTCGTCGCCGACACCGGAAACCACACGATCCGGCAGGTGACGACTTCGGGGCAGGTCACTACCATAGCCGGTCTCGCCGGCAATTCGGGCAATGCGGACGGAAGCGGAGGCGGGATCAACCCCGCTGCCCGTTTCAACGGCCCCCAGGGGATCGCGACGGTCGTCGCCTCCCTCGCCACCACGCTCTATGTCGCCGACACGGGGAACCACGCGATCCGGAGAGTGGCCGGGGTCGGCTCCCCCAACATAACCGTCACCACGTTCGCCGGCACCGCCGGCACGGCGGGGTTCGCCGACGGAAGCGGCGATAGCGCCCGCTTCTCGTCCCCCGCGGGGATCACCGCCGTGGATGGGACTCTCTACGTGGCCGACACCGGGAACCACCTCGTCCGGCGGATCGAAAGCACGAGGAACGTCACGACGTTCGTGGGGGCGATCGACCAGGCGACAACCCGCGACGGCGACGCCGCCCAGGCCCTGCTGAACGCGCCCGTAGGGATCGTGGGGGGGCCGGGAACGATCTATTTCACCGACCGGAACGAGAACGTCGTGCGGAAGATCCTTTTCTGACCGGCAATGCGGGCTACTCGTGCCCCAGGACCGGGTGCGGCCGGTACGGCTCGGCGAGGGTTTCCATCTCATCGTCCTCCAGCCGGAGGTCCAGGGCCTTTACCGCCTCCTCGAGGTGCTCCATCCGGCTCGCCCCGACGATGGGCGCCGTAACGCCCGGCTGGCGCAACAGCCAGGCGAGGGCGACCCGGGCCATGGAAACCCCGCGCCTTTCCGCGACCTCGGCAACCCGCTCGGCGACGGAGAAATCCCCCTCCCGGTAATACATCTTGTGGGCGTAGTCGTCCGTGCGCGCACGGGACGTTTCGCCGTATCCCTCGCGGGGCGGCCTGCGGGCCAGCAATCCCCGGGCAAGCGGGCTCCAGGGAAGGATCCCGATCCCCTCCCTGCGGCATAAGGGGATCATCT
>JBLNFH010000143.1:0-6722 GCA_050263475.1 Deltaproteobacteria bacterium | reverse complement strand
AGCTACCTTACAGCATAATCCATTCCTTCCGGAAGTCCATTATTTATTCAAATCATTGTCAAGTTATTCCCGCCATACGTAAATATCAATGGTCCATTATATCCGTATTGCGTTCAATGGGCACATTTATGTATCCCGACGGAACCGGGCTACCGTGGTACCGGCAGGGCGCGGAACCCCTCCATCATGGCGATCGTTTTCCCGATCTTTTCGTCGCCGACCGCGAGCTCCAGAAGCATCAACTCCTCCTCGTACACCTCCGGAGGGATGTGATCCTTGATTTCCGGTTCCAGCACATGGAAGACCTTCAGGTGCAAGGCTTCTCCCGCCAGCGGGCCGGCCCAGCTGGGATCGCCTTCCGTGACCGTCCTGGAACCGACCTCGAGGTATTGCTCGTTGGTGACCCCCCACACCACGATCAGGTTCTTCGGCCCGTGTTCCACCGCCGCCTTCTTGATCTCTTCTTGACTCGCCGAGTCAAGCGCCAGGGCGGCCGTTCAGACGAAACAGGCTTCCCGGACCAGTACGACCTGCGCCCCGGCCGCCTCCAGGCACCTTTTCAGCGACTCCGCCTTGATCTCCTGGCCGTCCCCGAAGGCGATCACTTTTTTCCCTTCAAGCATCTCTTTCTTCCTCCGCATGTTTCGGATTTTTCTCCAGGACAAAGGACAGACCGTCGGACAGGTTCGTCATCCGGTTCAAGAACGGGCTCCCCTTGGCCACGATCATGATCCGGTTTTTCTTCCCCTTCAGGATTTCCCGGATTCCGTGCGCGATGTAGGGAATCCCGGCGGGAATATGCCCCTGCGTCGGGGCGAAGCCGACCAGCCCCCGTTTCTCGATGAATTCGTTCATCCGGGACTTGTCGATTTCCTTCTGCTGGACGGCCAACGCCGCGATGAGCCGGTAGTTCTTCAGGGGGATGTCGTCCTGGCCGATCGGGAGCGTGATCTCCGGATTCTGCAGTTCGGTGGCGTAGCGGTCGATGTCCGTCAATTTCAATCCGTGGGCTTTCAGAGGCTCCAGGATCAGGCTTTCCTGGATGCGCTGCTGCGACCCGCCCGCGCCGATCGGGTACTTCCCCAGGAGATCGAGCCGGAGGACGGGCGAGCGGCCGTCGTTTTCGGTCACCAGGAAGGCCACTCCCCCGATCAGATCCTCCAGCACCGGCATGTCCTTTTCGAGATGCCCCTGGAATTTCATCCCCAGCTTGGCAAGCGATCCCCCGGCCACGACGGCCACCTTCCGGAACAATCCCGCCTGGACCAGTGCGGCCGCGTGAAGAATGGCGTAATGGGGCCCGACGCAGAACGATTTGACGTCGCAAGAGATGGCGTTGCCGCACCCGGCCATCTCGCCGATGGCGCGGGCCAGGTTGCCGCCGCCCCGCTGATAACGGTCGCCGGCCGCCTCCTCCGAGCAGCTGAGGATGAAATCGATCTCCGAGGCATCGGTTCTCGAGCGGTCGAGCAGATGCCGGAGCGCCAGGAACGCCGAAGCCTTGGTGATCAGGTTCTCCATCAGCACGAGCGCCTGCAGCGATTCGTCCTCGTCGTGATGCCTCTGAAAACAGCCGATCAGCGCACCCCGATGGTAGAGGGGCACCGATTCCTCCCGGTCTATTTTCCGCCGGATTTCGTCCATGCTTTTTCCACGGCGCAACTTCTGAACCAGGTCGTCCGTTCCGCACAGGGGATGCTCGACGATCGCCGGCAAAACGATTTCATGCAAAAACCGGCTTTCCAGCCAGACCAGGTCGTAGGAGGACTCGTCCGTCGCCGCCTTCAAGAGGGCGTAGAACTCCTCCTGGGGCATGATTTCCCCGAACGGCCCGGTTCGGCCGAACGCCCGGTCACGTCCCGGGAGCTGCCGGAACCACGGCCGTTCCAGCGATCGAAGCGCGTCCGGCTCCATGTTCCCGATGAACACCTGGTTGGGAGCGTAGCCCACGGCGTCCTCGAAGGATCGCAAACGACCCTGGATTTTTGCCTCCAGGTCCGGATGCTTCCTGATTTCCCTGGAGGGCTTGGAGCCGTGACGGACGAAATCGGGAAGGTGGACGAGGATATTGGAACATTCCCGGATGATGACGTGAACTGCAGCCACTTCAGTTCTCCAGGATCGCTTTCACGCCGTCTTCGATTCGTCCTGCGGTCGAGTCGTCGAACCCGTCGATCCGGAGAACGTTTTGTCCGCCCTTGAAAAACAGGAGGACCGGAACGCCCACGATCTTGTACCGGGCGCATAGGCCCTGATTGTCCCACGCGTTGACCTTGACGACCTTGACGTTCGGAAATTTCCTGGCCGTCCGATCCAGGACGGGAACGAGGGCCTTGCAGGGAGCGCACGGCGGAGTGAAAAAGTCCACGAGTACGGGAATCGCCGAATCGATCACCTCTTTCTCGAAATCCCCCTCGCCGATTTCGGCGAGATGCTCTCCTGGGCTCATCTGGACAGGCTCCCCGGTCGTTTATCGGTATCAGGAAAAAACGGTCTGCTCTTCGATGGGCGTCTGAAGCGCGGCAAGCGCTTTCTTCGTCAGGCTCCGCCGCAGTTCCTTTTCTTCCGCCGGCGGAAGCCTGGGGTTTCCCAGCGGATGGGGGATCGCGACGGCCGGAACGATCCGGTTGGCGCCCACGGTCTGGGAGATGGTGATGATGGAACAGACGTGCGCCACCGGGATCCCTGCGCGCTCGATCTCTTTGGCCATCGTTGCCCCGCAACGAGTGCAGGTCCCTCAAGTGGAGGTGAGGATGACCGCCTGGACCCCGTCCCGGATCAGCTCGACCGCGATCTCCTTCGCGAATTTCTGGGCGTTGTCCACCGAGGTCCCGTTTCCCACCGTCGCGTAGTACCACGGGTGCAGCCTGAATCCCTTCTCCCTTTCCAGTTCCCTCATCACGTCGATGGGGAGCACCCGGTTGGGATCCGCGTTGACATAGGTGGTGTCATATCCGCCGTGGGCGGACTGATGGGTACCGGTATCCACCGTCTCCAGCCCCTCCAGGGAATATTTCCCGTACTTGGATGCGCTCGAGCTTTCGATGTGGTCCGGATTTCCCTTCGGCACGATGCCGCCGGAGGTGACCAGGGCGATGGTGATCCCTTTCAGGTCGGCAATGGCCGGCCGTGGCGCGACACGGTCGAAAAAGGGGATCGGATATTCGGTTTCGAACGTCTCGTTGCCGATCTTCCGGAGAAGCATGTCGATGGCACGCCGGTACGCAGGTTCGTCGTTGAAGTAATTCCTCCGTATCCCCTGCTCGAAACACCCTTCGGCCTTCGGGAACTCGATCTCCTCGCCGCGCAGCCGTTTGACGCCGAGCCGGACCATTTTCCGGGCCGCGTCCTCCATGCCGGTCACGGTGCCGGCGGATTCGACGATCAGAACCGTCTTCCGGTATTGGTCCACGCCGGGATTCTCTTTGTACATCGCGGTGACGGCGGGGATGCCCAGCGGTTCCAGGGACGAGCAGATCGCGCCGCAGGCCATCCCGTATCGTCCGGCGTTGAACGCCGGCCCGGCGACGACCAGGTCCGGCCGGTGTCCCTGGATCGCGGGGATCCATTCCCGAAGGACGTTTTCCTGGTTCTCGGCGAAATAGCTGTCCCCGCAGACGACCGTGGCGACGATCTCGACGTCCGCGTTCTCCTCGCGAAACAGTTTCTCGATCAGGCGGCCAGGCCCTTGGGGGCCCTGGACCGTGAACGGCTTGCAGTCCGCCTTCTCCTCGCCGCCCACGCCCCCGAAGAACTGGTTCAGATAATGGACGATCCGGTATTTCCGGTTCCGGGAGGCCTCGGCCATCTATTTGAACCTCGAGGAGATTCTTTCGAATCCCAGCTGGTTGGTGGACCCGATGAGCGCCTGCAGCTCGATGGCGATGCTCCCGTCCGGAAGCCGGCATTTGCTGGATCCGCCGGCAAGCGTAGTGATGACGCGGTCGTCGCCGATGACCTTTTCCAGCGGCGGAAGAACGATCACTTCGTTGGCGTTTCCCGTGGAAACGATGGCGTCGGCTTTCGGGTGGCCGTCGACCAGGGATTGCGAGGCGCCGGACTGTCCCGCGAATTCATCGGTGAGCAGAACGGTCTTGATGCCGTGCGCCTCGATCTTGGAGCAGTTCATCATGAGATCGGCGTCGGGATTGCCGAAGCCTTCCTTGGAAATAATGACGCCGTCGGGGGACAGCGACGCGATGAGCCCGGCCGCCAGCGTGGACGACCGCTGCTTGTCCCCCAGCGTGACGTTTTCGTTGGTGATGACGCAGCCCGCGAAGTCCCAGTCCGTCCCGTGCCTCCGCATGAGTTCGAGGAGGATGGGGTTGTTCTGGTGATGATACGTCGTGTTCTTGTCGCACGCCGAGACGCAATTCCCGGAGATGATGGCGCCGAACAGCACTTCCGTCGGCACGATCCGCCGGGGCAGCATCGTCTTGACGTCCAACCCGCAATAGTACGTGTCGTGCAGAAGGCCCTGGGATTGAAGCATGTACAGGTAGGCGATCCGGGGCTTGCCCATCCCTCCCGCGCGCCCCGGGGACGCGGGGGAGCCCGGATATTCCGGATTGAGAAGGGTTTCGCGGATGTCGGTGGACAGCGGCTGGGTCAGGACGGAGGCGGCGATGTAATTGGAGGCTTTGAGGCCGGCCAACCGGATCGTTCTTTCGTGATCGTGCCGCCCCATCCCCTCCCTCACGGTGACATCCAGCACCAGGTGGTGCTTTCGGGAAAAGAGCGAGGTCCGGGCGCCCGGGCCGGCCATATCGATCAGCCCTTCCTGGAAGCCCACGATCGATCCCACGGTGGTCACGACCATGCCGGACAACGACACGATCTCCCCGGAAAGAATCCCTTCGGCATCCGGATCCCATGCGGAAAACACCCCGGGAAACACCGGATACCCCGGGACCAGGCTCAAGCGGGGCTCGATGACGTCCTTAACGGGAATGATGCGAACCGATTCCCCGGGACGGGCGATGTCCAGCCGGACGTCCCTGACGTTGGGATCGGACCGCAGCAGGCCGGTTAATTCATCGATATCTATTAACAATTCCCCATTTTCCAGGCGGGTGGGGGAGGAAAAGCCGAGATCCGAGACGGGGATTTTTCTCCAGAGATGCGTTACAGGCTGCACACCCGCATGAGGTCTTGCATACGACACATCTTCCTCCGAAAGGGCGGGCTGATTTTCAAAGATTCGGTTCCGGAAACTATAACCGGATCCCGACCGAAGTCAACCGGTTTTGATCACCATCGACCCGACGCGATCGACGGTTTCAGTATACCACCCTCCCCTCCCCCGGATAGCGCGGTGCAGGGATCCCGTCGATCACCCCCCGAGGTACGCTTTCTTGACCCGGGGGTCGGCAAGGAGCTCCCCGGAACCGCCTTCGAGCACGACCCTGCCGTTCTCCAGCACATACCCTCGACCGGCGAATTGAAGCGCCATGCGGGCGTTCTGCTCGACGACCAGGATGGTGGTTCCCTCCCGATTGATTTCCTTGAGCGAGTCGAACACGCTCATCATGAGCAGGGGAGCCAACCCCATGGAGGGCTCGTCCAGGAGCATGACCTTCCTTCCGCTCATGAATGCCCGCCCGACCGCCAGCATCTGCTGCTCGCCGCCGCTCAGCGTTCCGGCCTTCTGATGCTGCCGCTCGGAAAGCCGCGGGAAGATCGAGAATACCCGGTCCCTATCCCTCCCGATCGCCCTGCCATCCCTTCTGGCATAAGTTGCAAGACGAAGGTTCTCCATGACCGTCAGGTTGTCGAAGAGGCGTCTTCCTTCGGGTACGTGGGAGATCCCCAGCTCGCTGACGACCTTGTCGGCAGGGTATCGGAGCAGGTCCTTCCCCATGCAGGTCATTTTCGTTCCCGCCTCGACCGGAACGATGCGGGAAATCGCCCGCAGCGTGGTGCTCTTCCCCGCGCCATTGGCGCCGATGATGCACACGATCTCCCCTTCATCGATCCGGAAGCTGATCCCGTGAAGCGCCTTGATGTTGTCGTAGGAAACCCGCAGGTCCTCCACCGTCAACAGCATCAGACCGCCCTCTCCCGGCCCAGGTAGGCATCGATGACCCGGGGGTTGTTCTGGATCTCCTCGGGAGTCCCCTCCGCGATGACCTCGCCGAAGTCGAGGGTCTGGACCGCCTCGCACAGTTCCATGACCACCTTCATCCTGTGCTCGATAAGGAGAATCGACAGCCCGAATTCGCCATGGACCCGGCGGATGATCTCCATGATCTGCACCAGCTCTTCCGGGTTCATCCCCGCCGTCGGCTCGTCCAGGAGCAGGATCCTGGGTTCCGTCGCCAGCGCACGGGCCATCTCCACCCTTCTCTGGGCGCCGTACGGCAGGTTGAGGACGACCTGATCCGCGAGGTGGCGGATGCCCATCCTGTCGAGGAGGCGAACCGCCTTCTCTTCGATCTCGGCCTCTTCCCTGTGGCGCGCGGGAGTTCCGAAGAAGGCCCCGAACAATCCGTACCGGATTTTCGAGTAGTGGGCCAGCTTCACGTGCTCGACGACGGTCATGTGCCTCCACAGCAGGAGGTTCTGGAACGTCCGGCTCACGCCCAGGGAGGCGATCCGGTGCGGCGGAAGGCCGTTGATCTTCACCCCGTCCAGGAAAACCTCCCCTTCGCTTGGCTTGTAGAGGCCGGTGATGAGATTGAAGCTGGTCGTCTTTCCCGCCCCGTTCGGCCCGAGCAAACCCC
>JBLNFH010000142.1:0-4478 GCA_050263475.1 Deltaproteobacteria bacterium | reverse complement strand
TTCTTGATCACGACAAGCGGACCGAAGGTGATCCCCCCATTCCGCTCCAGAAGGTCGCTGTAGAAGATAAACGCAGGCAGGTATTTGAAGGCCCATCGGATTTCCATCACGTCTCCTGCACCGCCGGACTCAACCCCTTCCCGCAGCGGCTCATCGGGATCGACTCCTTGGGAGTGCCCGAGAAGGTCGGCCAATACGCGCCCGCACACCCTGTACGGATTGTAGCAGAACAACGTGGGGAGGCGGTCGCGACGCATTCGAACCGGGTGCGCTTCCCGGGCTCCGGTCAGGCCGTGGCGAGGGGCTCCCTGGCGTCGATTGCAGCACAGTAATCGACGTAGCGCGGATCGTACACGATCGCCTTGACGTGTCGGGGCAGATCGGCCGGCCGTTTCATCTCCGTCAGCCCGCGCCGGAAAACCAGGTCCGCCACAGCCACGCCGATGGCGGCCGAGACCTCCCGGATCCGGTCGAGACAGGGGTAGATCCTGCCCTGCGCTAGGTCGGACTCCCGGACCCTGGCCGCCAGCTCCTTCGCCGCCACGAAGAACATCTCGTTCGTCACGCGGGTGGATTCGCTGGCGATCACGCCCAGCCCCACTCCGGGGAATACATATGCGTTGTTCCCCTGACCCGGCACGAACGTCTTTCCGCGCCAGGCGACCGGCTTGAAGGGACTCCCGCTCGCGAAGATCGCGCGCCCCTCCGACCACGTGTAGGCCTCCTCCGCCGTGCACTCCGCTTTCGATGTGGGGTTCGAAAGGGCGAACACGATGGGACGGCGGTTCAGGCGCGCCATCGCCTCGACGACCGGCTTCGTAAACGCCTGCGGCATGCCGGAGACGCCGATGATGGCGGTGGGCGCAAGCGTCGAGACGGCCTCCGGAAAATCGGCGACCGGCGCATGGTCGTGCGCGTAGGGCAGCTTGTGGGGCGCGAGATCCGTGCGGCTTCTCACGACGAGACCTCTCGAGTCCACGAACCAGCACCGGAGCTTCGCCTCGGCCTCGGACATCCCCTCAGCCATCAAGCCCGTCACGAACAGGTCGCCGATCCCGATGCCCGCCTCTCCCGCGCCGAGGAACAGGAATTTCTGATCGGACAGCCGGTTGCCCGTGATGCGCAGGGCGGAGTAGATCCCTGCCAGCGCGACGCCCGCGGTGCCCTGGATGTCGTCGTCGAAGGTGCAGGCGCGGTCCTTGAACTTGTGGAGCAGCCGGAACGCATTGGCGTTGCCGAAATCCTCGAGCTGGATGCATGCCTTGGGGAAGACTTCCTGCACGGCGGCGTAGAACTCCTCCACCAGGTCGTCGTAGGCCGGTCCGCGCAGCCTGCGTTGCGGCAGCCCGAGGTAGAGGGGATCGCTCAGCAGCGCCTCGTTGTTCGTGCCGACGTCCAGCGTGATCGGCAGGCATTTCGCAGGGTGGATTCCCGCGCACGCCGTGTACAGGGCCAGCTTTCCGACCGGGATCCCCATGCCGCAGGCGCCCAGGTCCCCGAGGCCCAGGATGCGCTCCCCGTCCGTGACGACGACGATGCGGACGTCCTCGAACGGCCAGTTCCGGAGGATCTCCCGGATGCGTCCGCGGTCCTTCAGGGTGATGTACAGGCCACGGGGCCGGCGGAAGATGTGGCTGTACTCCACGCAGGCCTGGCCGACCGTCGGGGTGTAGATGATCGGCATCATCTCGTCGAGGTGATCCATGGCGACGCGGTAGAACAGGTCTTCCTGGCGGTCCTGGAGCGAGACCAGGAAGATGTATTTTTCGATGTCGCTGGTCTTCCGGCGGAGGTTCTCCAGGACGCGCGTCGCCTGCTGCTCCTGGGTGGACACGTGCGCGGGCAGGAGACCGCGCAGTCCCAGCAGGTCGCGCTCCTTCTCGGTGAACGCCGTCCCCTTGTTCAGCGTCGGATCGTGAAGGATGTCTTCCCCGCGTTTGCCGTTGAGAAAGAGCTGTACGGACATCGGACCCCTCCCGGAAAGCGGTCGTGGATTTGTCGACAGTCGACAGTCTACATTCCAAGGGTGTAGCGTAGACCCGCAAACGGGGGCATGGCAAGGAAAATCCCGATCCGTGGAGGATACTTTACTTCCACATCCGGGGATCGAAGCTGAAGGGACGGGGGGATCGAATCCTGATCTTCCTGAACTCCGGGTGGAGGGGGTTGAGTATATAGGTGCATTCCTCCGGGATAACGACGGAGGGAACCTTCAGGACCGACGACGTTCGCCCTTTAAACCACGCGTCGCCGACGGCCATGGTTTCGTTGGGCACCGGTTCCGCCCGCCAGTTCGAGGGTAAAGCGCCGGATTCGAGTTTGGCGATTTTCACATCGGCCGGAATTTCCGCCTTGAACGAGACGAAGGAAATGCCGGCGGCCGCCTTCGGGATGTGCACGAACTGTTCAAGAGCTGCCAACGCCAGGCTTTCCGCCAGGTAGACGACCGGAACCCCGCGGGAATTCCATCGTCCCCCTTCCCGACGTGCGCCTTCCCCGTCGAAGGCCGTGTCCGCGTGCCTGGCCTTGCAGATGCGCCAGGCAACGATCAAGACAAGACACCGTACTCGATTCTTACCAGCAGACTCTCGACCTCACGGGCCCCGGCCTCGGTGCGCATCAAATCGAGAGGGGTGCGGTTGTCGAGGCCGACTTGCGGAGACCGAAGCCAATCCCGGGCCTGCTCTTTGTCCTCCAGCACTTCTTCCGCAAGCGCGTAAAGACGCGCGAACCGGTATAACCGGTCGCTGATGGATGGGGAAAGCCTGTGGCCGGGCGCCTGCCGAAGGCGCGAGATGGTTTTCCCGCTGATGTCCAAGGCATTGGATACTTCCCGGTCGGTAAGCTTCAACGCGTTTTTCACGTGTTCCAACGCGGAGTGCGGTAGCCCCGTTTCGATGAGATCGGTGAAATCGAACGCCGTCGCCGCGGCTCTCCCGAGAACCTTGCGCCCTCCCAATACCGCCGCGATATCCCGTCCGCCCATCGCAGGCCTCCATGGATCATTTGTCCTCATTATAATGGACATATGTCCCACGATGCAACCGGATTCCCGAAGGGCGACCGGATCGGCGGCATTGCGAATCCGAATTCTTTGCGCCGGTGGACATGGCCGCAAAGAATTCGAACCGAGCGGAAAGGTGGAGAAGCCAGCCAGCAGAAACCCTCGAGGCGGGTTGGAGGGGAGTCGATTCCGGCTCCCCTCCGGCAGCTCCCATCATCGGAAAAAAAACGGTAGCTGAACGACCGCCGAACCTTGTGCGGCTCAAGCCGCACGGCGCTTGCCGTACTCGTCGTGGCGGCGCCACCAGACGCCGGTCTCGTTGCGTCCCTTGGGGGCGCGGTCGAGCCACTGGTACATGCCCCAGAGGCCGTCCAGTCCGCGCGCGTAGGTGGAATAGGTGTGGTAGACGGCGCCGTCCTCGAGCACGAACGCGCTCATGCCCGGCCTCTCGCTCGTGTATGTGGCCACGTCGGTACCGGCCATCGCCGCCATCTCGGCGACGGGCCCCTCGCCGCCACCCTCTTCACCCGGACGCCACTCAAGCGCCGCCTCGCGCCGGTAGTTGTATTCGACACCCCCCTCGCGCTGTTGCTCCCCCGTGAACGAGACGCTGAAATCGATATTGTAGTCGCTGCCCGCCGAGGACGCCCAGGGGAACGTCCACCCCATCCGCCGCTTGTACGCCTGCAGCTTCTCGAGCGGCGCCCGCGAGACCGCCCAGAGCATCACGTCATGGTTGGCCAGGTGCACCTCGAATCCGTTGAAGCCGTCCGCGATCGCCGAGCAGGACGGACAGCCCGCCGTGTAGTCGGGCCCGAACATGAAGTGGTAGACGAGGAGCTGCGAGCGCCCCCGGAAGAGGTCCGCCAGCGAGACACTCCCCTCGTCGGTCTTGAACCGATACTCCTTGTCGATCCGAACCCACGGCAGTTCCTGCCGCCGCCGCGCCAGCTCGTCGCTGCGCCGCGTGAGTTCCTTCTCCGCCTTGAGCAGCTCAAGCCGCGCCGCGAGCCATTCTTCACGTGTCCCCGTTCTGTGCTTCGTCATCGCTCTTGCCTCCTTCCTTCGGGTATCCTTCATCGTGCATGCCCTTCCGTCCCGCTTCCGGTTCCGTTCAGGAGTATAAGTATCCTCCAATTCGTTTGGATGCTTGAACGCCTTTGCGAGAACCAGGAGCGATCTGCCGCCCCGACGCTGGACCCGGTCGACGCCCAGAGCCGGTTCAACTCCCCGCTGATTGTGTCATCGGTGGGATGAAGCCTGTGATTGGTGGACACGGTCGCAAAGAATTCCAACCGAGGGGGAGGTGCCGTTCGAGGTGGCGTTGCTTGAGGCAGAGGAGCGGCCAATATTTCAACGAATCGCGGAACAAGCTGAAAATCTGCAACAATTGGGGCTAAGCAACTCCAAGATTGCGCAGCTTCTCGGGGTGGACGACAAGACCGTCGTAAAAGCTATCCGCTGGCGAAACATA
>JBLNFH010000141.1:0-4304 GCA_050263475.1 Deltaproteobacteria bacterium | reverse complement strand
GGGGTTAATCGACCTGCGGGAGGGCGACAAAAAGGTATCGGCACGCGTCAGCTACGACAAGATTCTGCTGGAGATCGCGGTTTGAGGGGAATCGCTGCATGTTTCAGAAGTTTGTAGAACTCCTGGATCTGATCATGGTGGTCGGTGATGCCCGTGATGGGACGGAGCAATCGTTCTGTGATGGCGGTCCGGCGGACGGATGCAGGTAGCGTTAAGACTCGCTTCTGAATCTCCGGGGCGAGCCGCAGCATGCCCAAGACCTGCGACACCCGACCGCACGGAATGCCCTCACCGTTCGCGATCTCTGCCTGGCTGGCTATCTTGCCGGCATCCAGGAGAGTCTGCCACTCGATTGCCTTTTTCAGAAGTTCGGCCACCCGCGGTCGTTTTGGTTCTTTGGGCGGCTTCGGGTCGGGCTGGAGAGGTGAAATGGCGCTTACGATCCGTTCGGCGGGCGTGCGCCGCGTCACGTTGGCGATCGGGTCTTCCTTGAACGTTCCCTTGGATGCCACGGCGAGCTCCACAGTCTGCTCGCGGTAAGTTGCCACGGGGGCGTTGTTGCGGCCAACCTGTGCGCTGTGCATTATACGGAAGTAAAGGTCGGGCTCGGCCTGGCCCGGACGGGTTTGCAATCTGTTACAGATGGGGAGCCAGATGTTACAGTTTGCGAACCGCTGAGCGTTGGGTAAGCAGTACCAGACCTCGATGGTGTCGCGACTTAAGGATAAGCACCTTCTTCACGAGTTGGCGGAGAAGGTGCTTCTTTTTTGGATTCGGGCCATCGGCCAGGTCAACCGTCAGATCGTTGTCGAGACATTTGTGACAAGGACCGGAAGGCGCCGCCTCTCCCGCCTGCGAGCAACCGGGGGATCTCGTACTTCATGCAGCGCCAGATCCCGGTCAGGTTGACGGAGAGGACCTTGGACCAGGTCTCCTCCGGAACCTCTTCCATCGGCGCCTGAGCCCCGCCGATTCCTGCGTTGTTGCAGGCGCAGTCCAGGCGGCCGAAGGATCGGATGGTTGCTTCGACCATAGCAGCCGCAACCGATGAGAGCGAAACGTCAACCACACGAAGATGGCCTCCCCGCCGGCCTCGCGGATCGACCGCACTGTTTCCTCTCCTCCCATCGCCGCCATACCGGAGACGACGGCCTTTGCCCCTTTCCGATGCCCGACCCCGCCCCGGTGACCAGGGCAACTTTATCCTCGAACTGCCCGGTCGTGGGATATCCCTCCTGTCCGTCCGAAATCACCATTCCCAGACACCGAATTCGCCCGGTTTGTAAGAGATCCTGCACCAGTAGGAGCTTCGCATGTACCGAGGGAATCAGGACGTCGACGGAGTGACGTGAATTGCCTGAAACCGAATCCGCCGGAGGAAAATCTTATAACGACACGACCTCGGGAAGGTGGGTCACCATGACGGGGCGGCTGTCTGCCGTCTTTTTCGGACACGGCAATCCGATGAACGCCCTTCTGGATAACTCCTATTCGCGCGGGTGGGCTGCGCTCGGGAGGGACCTCCCGCGGCCTGCTGCCGTTCTTTCCATCTCCGCCCACTGGTATGTCCGTGGAACATTCCTGCCGGCGATGCCCGCTCCGCCGACGATCCACGATTTCGGCGGTTTCCCGGAGGAACTGTACCGGATCGATTACCCTGCTCCCGGCGATCCGGCCCTTGCGGACCGCGTTCGGCGTTTGCTGGCGCAGCTGTCGGTCCACGCCGCCGACGACTGGGGGCTGGACCACGGTACGTGGACGGTGCTTCGTCACGTAATCCCGCGGGCGGACATCCCGGTGGTGCAGCTGAGCATCGACAAGCGGCAGCCGGCCGAATACCACTATGAGATCGGGAAGCGGCTTGCGCCTCTCCGGGATGAAGGAATCCTGATCGTCGGCAGCGGCAACCTCGTGCACAACTTGCACGCCTATGCGTGGGGGCGGCACGCAGCGGAACCCTTCGACTGGGCCGTGCGATTCGAAGACAAGGTCCGCGGACTGTTGCTTTCCGGCAACGACGGCCCGCTGATTGCCTACGATACGCTGGGTCACGACGCGGAGCTTTCCATTCCCACGCCCGATCATTATCTGCCCCTGCTTTACGTGATCGCGACTCGGCGCGAAGGTGACGCGATAGGCTTTCCGGTGGAGGGGGTCGACGGCGGTTCGGTATCCATGCTGGCCGTCCGGATCGGGTGACGTTCCAGCGATAAACCGGGCAGAAATCGTCCTTGTCATCGGGTCGGCGAAATCGGGAACTCCAGCGAAGCAGAATAAAGGAGGCGCGTCATGAAAGTCCTCGTGGTCTTCTATTCCATGTATGGGCATGTCTACAGGATGGCCGAAGCGGTTGCGGAAGGCGCAAGGGAGGTTTCCGGCGCAGAGGTCGTCCTTCGACGCGTCCCCGAAACGCTTCCGAACGCGGTGCTGGAGAAGATGGGCGCGTTGACGCCGCAGAAGGCGTTCGCCCACATCCCGGTGTGCACGGTCGACGAGCTGGCTTCGGCGGACGCGATCTTCTTCGGAACGCCGACGCGCTTCGGCAACATGTGCGGACAGATGCGCCAATTTCTGGACGCCACGGGAGGACTTTGGCTGTCGGGATCTCTCGTCGGGAAGGTCGGATCGGTGTTTGCCTCGAGCGCAACCCAACACGGGGGCCAGGAGTCGACGATCCTGACATTCCACGTCACGCTGATCCATCAGGGGATGATCGTGGCGGGCTTGCCGTATGCATTCCAGGGTCAGATGCGGAACGACGAGATCACGGGCGGCTCCCCTTACGGAGCCTCCACGATCGCCGGAACGCAGGGAGAGAGGATGCCGTCCGAGAACGAACTGGCTGCAGCGAAGTTCCAGGGACGCCACGTTGCTGCGATCGCGGAGAAGCTGACGCGGTAAGAAAGCGGTGGGGAAAATCGCGGGGGTTCGAGCTCCCACCGTCGGCGCCGTCTCGATAACCAAAGGGATTCCGGCTTCGCGCGAAGCTTCCTTTTTTCGTAAAAAAACGTACCGGCTGGCCAATAACGGGCTTGCAGTATTTTTGCCTTTACAATGTCCAACGAACGAAGCCGTTCTTTCATTGAAACATAGCCCCCGGGAGGACAATCATATGGAAGGATGAATCCTGAGAGTTGGGGAAAATGAGGTGCTCATGCCTGCGTCCTTCATCGGAAACAACACTCCGGTGAAAGCATTGCCGGACAACATCAATTCGCGCGTGTGGGCGGCGATCGGCGGTTAAATCCCGCGGCGGAACGCCGTCCTTTCCGTATTCGACGATTCGTTCTTACCGGAACCCTCGGTGACGGCGATGTCCGCTCCCCGGACGATCCACGATTTCGGCGGCATGGGTCATATCGATCCGAACAACCCCACGGAATACCGGGAGCTGCGGGAATCGGCGTCACGACGGAAGACCATGTCGTGATGAAAGCGATGGAGGGAAAAGCGATGAAAGCTACGGCGGATTTGAAGGAAGAGCACGGCGGGGTCAAGGTGATGCTGGGGATTCTCGAGAAGGTGTGCGACCGGCTCGAGACCGGAAAAGGCGTGGACCCGCAGCACCTTCCCCAGATCCTCGAGTTCCTCATGGTGTTCGTCGACAGGTGCCACCACGCCAAGGAGGAGGACCACCTCTTCCCCGCGCTGGAGCAGGCGGGGGTCCCGAGGGAAGGGGGACCGGTGGGCGTGATGCTCCTCGATCACCGGAAAGGGCGGGAGTTCATCCGCGGGATGAACGATGCGCTCCCGGGAGTCCAGAGGGGCGACGGGCAGGCCATCGCCCGGTTCGTTCGAAATGCCCGGGAATACGGGGAGTTGCTCCTCACGCACATCGACAAGGAGGACGACATCCTCTACCCGATGGCCGATGCGCTTCTCTCCGAAGACAAGGACCGGGAGCTGACGAAGGATTTCGAGCGGGTGGAGGAGGAGCGGATCGGGCAAGGGAAGCACGAGGAGTTTCACCGGATGATGGATCGGCTGAAGGCGGTCTATCCGGACTGAATCGGCATCGATGATTCCTGTCATGACGATGGCGACGCCCCTTCGCTCGATACATTGATGTATGTCAATGCAAGGATTTAGTTCCCGGGTGACCATGGAAGTATGATCATCAACCGGCTGTTTTCCGGACGATCCGAAAAGGAGGACGACATGAGCAGATGGACAGGCATCGGCACCGTGGTGGGGTTGGTCATGATCCTGGTGCTGGCGATGGCGGGGAACGCCCTGGCGCATTGCGATGCGCTGGACGGCCCCGTCATCAGTCTCGCCCGGCAGTCCCTTGAGAAGGGTGACGT
>JBLNFH010000140.1:0-4882 GCA_050263475.1 Deltaproteobacteria bacterium | reverse complement strand
AAATACGACTTCCTCAACCGGCTCCTCTCCTTCGGCAGGGACCGGCATTGGCGGCGCCATGCGGTGGCGCAGGTGTGGCCCGAACGGGGCGGGCGGCACCTCGACGTCGCAACGGGAACCGGGGACGTCGCCCTCGAGATCCTGCGGCGGAAGGGAGCCGGGGCGTTCGTGGCAGGATCGGATATTTCGATGGAAATGATGCAAATCGGGCGCAGGAAAGCGCTGCGTTCCGGGGAGGAAGGGAAGGCGGCATTCGTGCGCGCCCCCGCGGAAGCACTGCCGTTCCGCGACGGCGTCTTCGACTCCGCCTCGATCGCATTCGGGATCCGGAACGTCGTGGACCGCGCAAGGGGGCTTTCCGAGATGTGCCGCGTGGTGCGGCCCGGGGGGCGGATCGTCGTCCTGGAATTTTCCCGCCCGGAAGGATCGATATTCGGCACCCTGTACCGATTCTATTTCAGCCGGATCCTCCCGCGGATCGGCGGGCTGGTTTCAAAACGCAGCGCCTACGCCTACCTTCCCGAATCGGTGCAGTCGTTTCCCTCCCCCACGGCATTCGCGGAGATGATGCGGGCGGCCGGCTGCTCCTCGGTCGATTACCGCCCGCTTACCTTCGGCATCGTCACCCTCTACGTCGGAACCCGTTAAGGACCGCCTGCAATAGATCCGCAACCGACCCACGGCGCGGTCGAACGCACCGTCGCGGTCCCCCCCGCGGGTGCGACGATCATATCGTCGTGGCGGCCGTCTCGTTTTCGAACCACCCTTCGAACAGGATGGTCGTCATATAGCGCTCTCCCGCATCCGGCAGGATCGCGACGATCGTCTTTCCGGCGAACTCGGGGAGCTTCGCCAGCCGCGCGGCGACCGCGGCTGCGGCGCCGGAAGAGATCCCGGAGAGAAGACCCTCCTCCCGTGCCAGCCGGCGTGCGAATTCGACCGACTCTTCGTTGGTCACCAGCTCCGCCCGGTCGACAAGGGAGAGATCCAGCACTTCGGGGATGAATCCGGCGCCCAGCCCCTGGATCTTGTGGGGGCCCGGTTTCAATGGCTCGCCGCGCATCTTCTGCGAGATCACCGGGCTGTTTGCCGGCTCGACCGCCACGGAGAGGATCTTCTTCCCCTGTTTGTGTTTTATATAACGGGACACGCCGGTGATCGTCCCTCCCGTGCCGACCCCGGACACCAGGACGTCGATCTTCCCTTCGGTGTCTTCCCAGATTTCCGGTCCCGTGGTTTCCTCGTGGATCTTCGGATTTGCGGGATTGTTGAACTGCTGCGGCATGAAGTACCTTGCCGGGTTCGAGGCAACGATCTCTTCCGCCTTTCCGATCGCCCCCTTCATACCCTTGGCTCCCTCGGTCAGGATCAGATTGGCGCCGAATGCCTTGAGCACCTGGCGCCGCTCGATGCTCATCGTCTCGGGCATCGTGAGGATGATCCCGTAGCCGCGGGCGGCGGCAACGAACGCCAGGGCGATCCCCGTGTTCCCGGAGGTCGGTTCGACGATCGTCTTGCCGGGACCCAGCAGACCCTTCTTCTCGGCATCCCAGACCATTGCCGCCCCGATCCTGCATTTCACGGAGTGCGAAGGGTTCCGTCCCTCGACCTTGCCAAGGACCGTCGCGCCGGAACCGTCAGCGATATGGTTCAATTTCACCAGCGGAGTCCGGCCGATCGAAAACGAGTTATCCGAAAACCATTTAGGCATGACGACCTCCCATATTATGTCTATCGTCTATATAGTATTTAGAATTCCATCCCCGTGTCAATATTTTTCCCCCCCTTTCCTTTTTTTTCGATTCGCCGTATGTTTCCATGATGAAAATCCGTCACCTCTGCATCTTCTGCTCCTCCAGCAACCACATCCCCGAGCGGTTCCGGCAGGAAACGGTTGCTCTTGCCGACCGTATGGTCGAAGAAGGCATCAGCCTCGTGTACGGGGGAGGATCGGTGGGGCTCATGGGGGTTCTGGCGGACCGGATCCTTTCCGGCGGGGGAAAAGCCGTCGGGGTCATCCCGAAGTTCCTCTGCACGAAAGAACTCGCACACGAGGGGCTGACGAAGATGGTCGTCACGGCGTCCATGCACGAGCGGAAGATGGAGATGAGCCGCCGCGCCGAGGCCTTCGCGGTGCTCCCGGGGGGATTCGGCACGATGGACGAATTCTTCGAGATCCTTACCTGGAAGCAGCTGGGACTGCATTCCCGCCCGATCGTGGTCGCGAACACGATGGGCTGGATCAACCCGATTCTGTCGTTTTGCCGCAAATCGGAAAAAATAGGGACCGTATCCGGGAGGAACCTCGACCTGTTCGAGGTAGTCCCTTCCGCCGTCGAGGTGGTCGATGCGCTGCTGCGACGCCGCCCGCGTCACCCCTCCTCGGGACTGCTCGCCCGGACCTAGCCCCGGGGCTAGACCTCCCGCCGGGACAGGAGGTAGTTGACCACCGAGGAGCAGAAGACGACGAGGAACGTCGCTTCGGGAAGGGACGCCATCGTTTCCGGGGAGGGAGCGCCCGGAAGGCCGCTCAAGGTATGGGAGCGGCGAAGCGTGGCCTCCATTCCCGCCAGGAGATCCGGGGGGATCCCCAGCGGTCCCGCCGCGGGGACGACGGTCCCCAGCGCGACCTCCCCCGATCCGCCCGACAGGCTCCGGACCACCGCCGCCACGGCGAGCAGCGCCTCGCGAACGGCATCCCGGGTAGCGGCCTCCGGGCGCCGCGACAGGAAAGCCAGTGCGGACGACAGGTGCCGGCCTCCCGCCACCAGATCGAACAGGGTCAGGTTTTCCTCCGCCGTCGCCACCGCGTCGAAGCCGAGGGCATCCGGCAATGGGACGAACCGGTCGCGCAGGAGCCTCACGGGGGCGCTTTCCTGCTCCAGGATCTCGTTCATGCTGCGCCGGATCAGCTTCCGGTCCACTTCCTTGAGGCCCGCCCGGTCGTCCCCGAGCAGGAATTCGAACAGATCGTAGATGCGGGGCGCCGGCAATGCGAAGAAACGGTCCCGGAAGGATGCCCGCGAGGCATCGTTGTCCGCGGCGGGAAGCTCGTCGATCGGCTCCTTGAAGAACGCCAGGCATGCGCCGCGCAGCACCGCAATCCACACCGTCCTGGAATGGTCGGTGGACGATACGATGCGAAACAGAAGGTTCCAAAGGGAATTTCTCAAGGAGGAAGCGGGGGGAGAGGCGGAATCGGCCACGGGACGCTCCTTGGAAACAACGGATGAAGATTCACGCGTCTTTTTACAGGATAACCGCGGTAAGAAGGGAGACAACATAAAAAAACCCCCGGCTGCGCCGGGGGTCGCTGGCAGGTTGGATTGACGCGCCGACGGATCCACCGTCCCGGGAGGTCATCCCTCCCAATGACCCGGAATCCACACGGTTACCTCGACATCGGTGTAATACCCGGGGATCCATGCCCGGCGGGTTTCGTAGCGGTAGCCTTCATCGTAGTCGCGGCCGTGATGGCCCCGGTCGAACCGCTCGACCTCCCAGTGGCCCGGGACCCACTGCCTCCGGATCCTCGATTCATAGTGCCCGGGTACCCAGACCTGTTCGGGAGGATCGTAGTACCCCGGCGGAGGCCCGTATACGGGCCCCGGGTAAGGGTATGAATTCGCGATCGCATGCCCCAGGATGTTCAGCCCGATGATCCCCGTCAGGATCTTGCCGGCGGTCGCCCATCCGTGCTCCCCGGCGGAAGCCGGGGCCGCCGTCATCGCCGCCAGCAGGGCCGCTGCAACCAATATGGCCAGGAACTTCTTCATGGCCTGCCCTCCTTCGGTATCCATTCGGGTCCTGCCGGATGAAACCCGGCGGCACCCGGAAAAGTTTCCCGCTACAACTGTCTGACGGAGGGGGATATCGGGATATTCGATATCGAGGGTTATTCGGCGGAAATGATGAGAATCATCACGCCGGACTGGTAGGGGGGCCCCCCCACCAGGACCATCCCCCCCCGGCTCATCCCCAGGGTGGTCGTCAAAAGATTCCGCCCGCCTTCCATGATCTGGAGGGCAAGCCGGGCCTTGTTCTCCGGCGCGGGGATCGGCGTCACGCGCATGCTGCGGCCGCCGGGCAGGTCGAATTCCCCGGTCTCCCCCACGGCGAGGGTGCGGTTTTTCCTCTCGAGCATCTTGTAGGAGGAGTAGTTGAACATCGCCTGAAGCTTCGCCCGGAGGGAAGAAAGGGCGGGGTCGACCGAGGTTCCCTGGTTGGAGGCCATCACCACGCCGATGTCGACGGTCACCGGCTTTTGCGCGGCCGCCATCGCAGCGCCTGCGGCGAGAAGGATAACGGCGAAAGCGATGGCCGGGAGCGTCGGCCCCGGACGGGCCTCACGTCTTGTCATTTTCGATGATCCAGATCACCCGGGGAAGATCCTCTCCCCTGTCGACGAGAGCGACCGTCGCGCTGTCCGATTCAAGGTCCTCCACCGTGACGTTGAAGCTGGTCGGGTGAAAGGGGGCCTTATTCACAACCGAAGGATAGAACACGATCACCCCTATCGCAAGCGCAGCCGCCACGGGCAGCCAGAACCATTTCCGGATCGATGCGGCGCCGCTTTTCCCGTGTTTCCGCTCCTCGATACCCGCCCGTACGCGGAGCCAGAGGGCATCGAGCTGCGGCGCTTTTTCCGCGGTGCGCGCGGCGGTCCAACCCCGGAGCAACTCGCCGACGCGCCGGTACGCGTCCGCCTCCGCCGCGCAGGCGGCGCAGGATTCCACGTGGC
Organism: Deltaproteobacteria bacterium; assembly: GCA_050263475.1. Taxonomy (GTDB): domain Bacteria; phylum Desulfobacterota; class Deferrimicrobia; order Deferrimicrobiales; family Deferrimicrobiaceae; genus FEB-35. The sequence continues at coordinate 141 of JBLNFH010000140.1, read as the reverse complement.
GCCGGACCTCGGCCGATTCGGCCGGAGGGAGCCGCCCGTCGATCTCGTCCTGAAGTACCTTCCCTGCCTTGCTGCAGTCCATCGTCCTACCCTTCCCGGAACTCTTTCAGCGCCTCTTTCAGCTTCGCCCGTGCGTAATGA
>JBLNFH010000139.1:0-5405 GCA_050263475.1 Deltaproteobacteria bacterium | reverse complement strand
AGGGCAGGCGAATTGAGCCAGGTGGCGATGTTCGCGAATTCCGGCATCTTCCCGAGGACCGGCAGGGAGGACACGGCCGTGGACGCCTCGGCCACGGCGGGGGCGGATGGGATTTCGGCCGCCAGGTTCCGCTGACCCGACCGCGCCAGTTTCCTTTCGAGCATGTCGGCCGGGAAGAAACGCCCGGGAAGCCGGGATAGGAAGAGCGTATCCAGATTGAAGAAGAGGGCGACGACCGTGGCGATCGTCACCACGCCCAGCACCCTGTGGGCAAGTTCGCCCCATTTCCCCACGGTCAGGATCCGCCTGAAGAGGCGTCGCCCCCCGTATCCGATGACGAGCATGGGAAGGGCCGCCCCCAGCGAATAGCCGGACATGAGGAGAAGGGACCGCCCGAAGGCGCCCTGGACTGCCGCAAGGGTGATGATGATCCCCAGGATCGGCCCCGCGCAGGGAGCCCACACCAGGCCCAGCGATGCGCCGACGAGGAGGGCGCCGCTTCTCCCCTGCTCCGCAGGAGGCCGGTCCGCCCCGGGAATTTTTTGCGCCAGGGCGCTCATCCGGGTCCCCAGATTCTCCCAGAGGCGGGGCCACAGGAGCGAAAAGCCGAAAAAGAGAAGGATCGCCATCGCAGCGTATCGCAAGGCGGCGTTGCTCAATCCCAGAAACGTCCCGAAAACCGAGAACACGGTGCCGAAGACGGTGAAACTGATCGCCAGCCCGAGGACGATCCAGAACGGGCGGTGTCGAAACCCCTCCGACGCGGACGCGCTCAGGAGGGCGGGAAGGATCGGAAGGATGCAGGGACTCAGCACCGTGAGGGCGCCGGCCAGGACGGCCAATATCTCAAGGGTCGGGTTCATTCGGTTCCTCCAGGTATGGATTCAGGACGACGGCTTCGATGCCGGGCCTCCATACTTATGGAGTCGAACGAACGTGCCGGACCTTACGCGATATCGCTATTTTTCGCTCAGGGCACTTCGATCGAGGGGCCGAAGGGTCTATGCGACATCCGGTTCCGGGACGGGAGACAAGGGGATAGAATCAGGGGGATTACCGAATCCGTGGAAGCAGGGTTTGAAGGAGGCGTTGATGCCGAACGACTTTTCCTTCTGCGAAATGCCGGGGCTGGGCCGGCGGGTGTTCCGCCTGGGGCTTTCCGGCAGCTTCGATCTCGACGAAGCCGGATGCCGCGAAGCCCTGGATCGGGTCCAGTACGTGTTCTGGACCCCCCGGATGAAGGGGCTCACCGTCGCGCTCCGCGCGGCCCTATCCCGCGACCGGGACCGGTACGTGGTCTCCGCCGGTCCGTTGCTGGGGTACACCGCGGGAGCCGTGCGCCGGGCGGCCGTTGCGGCGCTCCGTTCGCTGGGGGTCGATACCCTCGATGTGTTCCAACTCTACTGGCTGGGGAAGATGTCCCTCCTCACGGGGGCCGTACAGGAAGAGCTGGTGAAGTTGCGGGAGGAGGGAAAGGTTCGCCTCCTCGGAGTTTCGATCCACGACCGGCCGCGGGCAGGGAAACTCGCCGAGGATTCGATCCTCGATCTCCTCATGATTCGCTACAATGCCGCGCACCCGGGCGCGGAGCAGGACATCTTCCCCCACCTGGCTCGCCGCAGGACCGCGATAGTTGCGTATACGGCGACCGCCTGGAGACGCCTTCTGCGTGCGCCGCGCGGTTGGAAAGGCAGGGTGCCCACGGCGGGGGACTGCTATCGCTTCTGCCTTTCCAGCCCGCACGTCAACATCGCGCTGACCGGGCCTCGCAACGTGGGGGAACTGCGCGAAAACCTGGCCGCGCTCGAGAAGGGCCCCCTCTCTCCCGAGGAGATGCATTTCATGCGGGAGTTCGGGCGCGCCGTGCACGGATAGCCGCAGGCTCCGTCGCGGCATCCCCCCGCTAAGCGCCGATGTCAAGCCGCCTTGACGAGGTACCGCTCGATCGCCTTCATTTGAATGGCCCACCCCTGCTCGTGCATCCGGTAGGCCTCCGCGCGGCGCGCGGCCGGGATCCTGTCGAAGCCGGATTCCACGAGGGTGAGAATCGTGCCGTGTGCGACTTCCTCCAGTTTGCACACAACGAGCGTCGGCGGCTCCGTGGAGTAGTCCACGGCAGGATCGATCGCGTACGGATGCCAGCGCCACGAAAACAGTCGCTGGGGCTCGATCCGATCGACGGCGAGCTCGAACTTCATTCCTTCGTGACCCTTTTCCGTGACCGTCCCTTTCACGGTAGCGCCCGGCACGAACGCGCCGGCCAATTTCGCGCCGAACCACGCGCCGAACTCCCCTGCATCCGTGAGCGCGCGCCAGACGCGAGCGCGGGGGACGCGAAGAAGGACCTTCTCCTCGATGCGGTCGGTATTCCTGGTGCTCATCAGCAACCTCCCTTCCGCGACATCTTGTGTTCCGGAATATACGATGCCCGGGACGCTCCCGGAAGTTCGCCAGGCATCATAATGAAAAAAGAGGAGAGTCCTGGCCCTCATAAGGAATCGCGGAGGTCTGTCGATGTGCGGCCGGTTCACCCTGTTCGAGCCGGATCAGGTCCTCGCCCGGGAGTTCGGCGTCTCCGGCTTCCCCCCGCTGCCGCCGCGCTACAACATCGCCCCGTCCCAACCCGTCGCTGCCGTACGCGCCAGCCCTGCGGGAAAAGGACGCGAGCTTGCCCTTCTCCGCTGGGGCCTCATTCCGTCCTGGGCGAAAGACCCCGCGATCGGCGACCGCCTCATCAACGCACGCGCCGAAACCGCACGTGAAAAGCCTTCTTTCCGCAACGCTTTCAAACGGCGCCGGTGCCTGATCCCCGCCAGCGGCTTCTACGAGTGGCAGCGGAAAGAGCGCGGAAAACAGCCGCACTACATCCGGATGCGCGACGGGCATCTCTTCGCCTTCGCCGGGTTGTGGGACCGATGGGAAAGCCCGGGCGCAGGCGGCGTCGAGACGTGCACGATCCTGACGACCGACGCGAATGCCGTCCTGGTCCCGATCCACGACCGGATGCCGGTGATCCTTCCTCGGGGGGAATACGCCCGGTGGCTCGACCCGTCGCTCCAGGACCCGGATTCGCTGGCGGCCCTTCTCGTCCCGTATCCGCCGGAAGGCATGCTCGCCATCCCCGTCAGTCCCCGCGTCAATTCCCCCGCCGTCGACGACGAGGGGTGCATCGCCCCCCTTCCGTAGCCGAACGGAATCTGGACAGGAGGAGGGTCCTCCCTGATACCATGAGGGCATGATCCGGATCACGGGGACCATCCACCTCGACGAGGGCGAGATCCGGGAAAGGTTTATCCGGTCCTCCGGCCCCGGCGGGCAGAACGTCAACAAGGTCGCCACGACGGTCCAGCTTCGATTCGATGTCCGGCGCTCCCGCTCCCTGCCTGGAGAGGTGCGGGAGCGGTTGATCCGAATTGCCGGGAAGCGGGTGACCCGTGACGGCGTGCTGGTCATCGAGGCAGGGCGGTTTCGCACGCAGGAGCAGAACCGCAGGGACGCCCGGGAACGCCTGATCCGTTGGGTCACGAAGGCTGCCGAACCGGTCGAGCCGCGCAGGAAGACCCGCCCCCCGGGGAAATCGGTGGAACGCCGGCTGGAGGCGAAGCAACGGCAGGGCGAAACCAAGCGGCTGCGAAAACCGGTCATCCCTTCGGAATCCTGCTGAAACCTCCCCCCCCGAGGATCAGTGTTCCAATACGCCGCCGGCTGTCCCCAACGGAAATTCGCCTGTCTTGCCGTCGTCCGCCGGATCCCCGATCGCCGATATCGGTTTTTCCCGTTCTTCCCCTTGTTCGGCAATAATGGAGCCATCCAGCCCGAGTTCTTGTGCCAGCACCGTCTTGTTCCGCCCGTTCCGCTTCGCCGCGTACAGGGCGTCATCGGCCGCGCGGAGCAGTTCGGACGTCGACTGGCCATTCAGGGGATACACCGCCAGCCCCCCACTGATGGTCAGCCGGATCGGAGTCTCATGCCCGGGGACCCGGATTTCCGTCGAGGCGATTTTTTCCCGCAGGTGATCGGCGTAGATTTGCGCCTGCTCCCTGGTCGAAGACGTCATCAGCACCATGAACTCATCGCCGCCGTAGCGGCCGACGAGGTCCGAGCTACGCGTGTTCTGACGGATGGTTTCGGCCAACGTTTTTATCACGACGTCTCCGGCCGCATGGCCGTACGTATCGTTGATCCTCTTGAACTCGTCGATGTCGAACATGAAGAGCGCCAAGGGCTGGCAATAATTTTGCGTTCGCCGGATCTCGCTTTCGAGCCGCTGTAAAAAATGCAGCCGGTGGGAGACCCCGGTCAGGTGATCGGCCCATGAGCTGGAGAGGCTGGAATCGATCAACATGGCGTTCTGCAGCGCGGTGGAAAGGAGATCCGCCAGCATCGAAACGTATTTCCGCTCCTCGTCAAGAGGGAAGGGACAGCCGCCGATCACGACGGCGCCCATGATTCCCGAAGCCCCGAACACCGGGGCGACGTAATCGGGGACGACCCCCAATTGCTCGAGGGAGGATTGCGACGCCCTCCGCCCTGCGGAGGAGAGCAGGTCCGTACGGGCGACGACAACTTTCTTCTGGAGCGCCATGCCCAGGATTCCCTCGTCGGCCTTGATTCTTATTTTCCTCTGCCAATCGGCAGGGAAATCGACGCCAACCTCCAGCGTATATTCCGGGAAACACAACGGGACGAAGAACCCTACCTGTTTGGCGTGGAAGAAACTCTTGGCGAACCGGACGGCGATGGGGGGGATTGCCCCCTGGGGAAGCTTCTCCGCCAGCTTCTGCGCGATCAGGGGAATCTGGTCGGCGATTTCGAACTTGCGGACAAGGTTCTGTTTCAGGGATTTCAACTCTTGCGAGAGTTCCAGGAGTTGTTGCTGTTTCCGTTTGTTCTGCTCGGAATCCTTTCGCAGCTTCCTTCTCCGATACGTGTATTCCGCGATTAGCATGGATAACAGGAGAATGAGGATTGCCTCTGCAATCAGGGATGCGGAGAAGTTCACGGTTTTCCCCCCCAGGGTTTACCGAGATCGCCGGTTGAACTCCCAAGAGATGGGAGAGAGCATCAACGAGGCGTATCGCATTTCCTAGTCGGATCGGAAAATATAAAAAAAGTTTAGCGTCCGGTTCCTGGCGAATCGCAGGGCGACTCGAGCACCATAATCTATTGGACACCTTCGATGGTTCTTAATTCGAACTTTTCCGGTCAGCCTCTTCTGCCGCTTTTACCGCGTCCTCCGCCTCCCACCTTTCCAGGAGCACTCTCGGGTCCACGGATTGTTCGAGTGCCCAGCCGTGAAATTGGGCGATCCATCGCGTCATGTGGGTGAATGCCCGCTGGTAGAACTTATCCTCCGTACGAGGGGATTGCCTGGAATACCGATAACCTTCGGCCAGGGCCCATCC
>JBLNFH010000138.1:0-5646 GCA_050263475.1 Deltaproteobacteria bacterium | reverse complement strand
CCGCCCAATCGGGCGCGGCGGCAGGTTCGTACCCGGCGCTGGGTGAATCGGGTTGGCTCGCGCGGTTCGACGGCCGGACCAAGACAATCGAAGGTGGCGTTCGCCTCGATCAGGCTGTCGGTGGCCGGGTTATTGAAGTCGAGCGTGTCCCTGAAATCGTCCTGCCCGTTTCCATCGGCGTCGTTGACGAAGACGGCGTCGCCCAGCTCCGCCACGGTCTTCATCGGGAAATTGTGGAGCGACTTCGACCAGCCGGTGTACTGGGTGGGGTGGCAGAAGCTGCACCTCTGCGAGCCGACGTACCCGGCGGCGGCGGCGAGCGCCGGGTCGCCTTTCTGGACGATCCCCGTCTGGGCGAGATTCGGACCGATCGACCCCTCGCGTTTGTCGGACCCTCCGCAGCCGGCCAGGAGCGGGGCGATGATCGAAAGGCACGCAATGACCCGTAGGCAGTTGCCGAACCGTTTCATGGGTCAAACCTCCATCATTGCTGCGGATCGGTTAGAAATCGTGGCAGACCCGGCACGTCCGGTCATTGCTCTTGGACTGGATCCGGCTGCCCTTGAAATCCCTGGGGTGGGGGTTGACGTGCTGTCCCCCTGCCTTCGCCGAGTGGCAGGTGAGGCAGACGTTCCCGTCCGGATGGCACGCCTGGCAGGACGCCAGGTTGCGCCGTGCCTCCGCGGCGTGGCCGTCCGGGAAGGAGGCGACGTACCTCGATCCGGCGGGGGCGTTCAGGTTGTGGTCCTTGACCGTCCGGTTGGCGTTCCCCAGTTGGGTGTGGCAGTTCGAGCAGAACTGCGGCTCGTGGCAGCGGGTGCACTGCTGCGGATTCGTCGACGCCTGGATCGGGTGGAGGGAGATCCAGTCGCTGCGGTGGCTGTCGGGCTTGATGTCCCGCTTGTACTGGCTCCGGGAGAGCTTCGCGTTGATGCCGCCCCCCTTGTGGCAGTCCTGGCAATACCCCTGGTCGTGGCAGTCGGCGCAAACGGCGTCGGGCCGCGAGGCGAGGACCCGGTGCTCCTTGTCCCATCCCCCGCCGTGGTTCGGCGAGATCCCGGAGTCCCTGTGGCATTCGGCGCATTCCTGCAGGGTGACCTCCCGGTACGCCTTGTGGTCTTCGCGGCCGTAGGCCGCGACCGAAATCAGGATCGCCGGAAGAAGGATCCAGGCGAGACGGATCGAAGATTTTCTCAAGTTTTTATCCTCCTCTCTCGACGATGCGTCAGAAGCGGACATCGAGGGCGGCCCTGCCGGAGAACTCGTTGGCGAACTGGCGGGTCTCCTTGTCTTCCAGGCGGAGCTTTGCGGTCATGTTCTTGAATACCTCGTACGATCCCGCGAGCCAATACCTCTTGGCGGAGAAGTCGTCCGTCATCGAGTCCCTCTGGATCACGTCGTAGGTGACCCCCGCGCCCAGGTTCGCTTTCCCGAAGGCGTAGTCGGCGGAGAGGTCGAAACCCGTCAGGTCCCCCGGGTACCCGCTGCGGAGGTCCACGGCGGCCCGGATCCCGAGTCCCTTGATCTTCTCCGGCCGGAACCGGACGCCCAGGGTGCCGATGTCGGCCGTCGGCCCGTCATAGTCGGCCCGGGTGTAGGAGGCGTAGAGGGTCGTCCGGGGATTCACGATGTAATCCACGCGGCCCAGCGCTTCCCAATACCGGCTGACGGCGAAGACCGTGAAGATCGAATCCGCGTCGAAGTTGGGGTACGACGAGAAATACTCGCCCGTGATCGTGACGATGCGGGAGAAGGGGTTGAGCTTGACGCCGGCGAGAAACTCGCTGTTGGCTTCATGAAGGAGGTCGTAGCGCCAGTCCAGGTAGGCCTTCGCCTTCTTGTAGATCCCCTGGTCGGCGTGGACCCCCAGCATCTCCCGGACGATGTCGGTCTCGTTGTACTTCCGCAGGTAGCTCACCTCGATGTTGGTGTGGTGCAGGACCGCCCCTTCCTTCAGGAACTCGCCTCCCACCGCGGCACCGGTGAGGTAGTCCCCGTCCCGGCTCAGGTCGGTGGTTTCCCGGAACCGGACGTCGTATCCGGCGAAGACCGAAAACGAGAGGGGACCGAGGTTGCGCGCGTCGATCCTTAACCCGTCGATCGTTCCGGCCCCGGCGCCCACCGAGACGAACTGCCGTCCGAGGCGGATGTCCCCCCGGTTCCCGGGGACGGCGTAATTCAGGTACATGTAGTAGAGCCGGCCCAGGATATCGTCCGAATTGCTGAAGATCTCCGCCTCCCCCGAATTGAACTGCCGGGAGACCCGTCCATACCCGAAAGCGCTGAACCGGCCGCCGTTGTCGATCGCGGGAGCGCCGATGGAAAGGTACTCCACGATGTCACTCTGGTTCTTGTCCAGGAACGGGTCCTTGTACCAGAGGTATTGCGTCGAGCTCTGGAACCGGACGTCCGCCGCCGGCAAACTGCCCGGCGCCAGGAAGAAGAGGAGAAGGATGCCGACCGGCCAGATCCACCTCTTTCCTCTCATGGGGGCCCTACCTCCTTTCCGTCATGGTGTGAGGACGAAACAGGACCCTGGGGTCCCTGCGGAGACGGGAGTATCGGTGCATGCAGTCTACAGTATCCATAATGGAGCGCGCAAGCAGGAGGACCTCGCCGGTTCGGTTATGCGAGCCATTCCTGATAATAATGAACGGGCCCCACGGTGTCAAAGCATATCTTGTCCTCCGTTCCCCCTTCCCGCGAGGATTTCGGGCCTCTCCCGGCGATGCGCGCATGCCCCCCGTCGCGGGCGGGCATCCCGAATGCGGGAGAGAAAAAAAAAGCGGGCCTTGCGGCCCGCTTTTCTCTTGCGAAGTGCTTTCTCGTTACGGTGCCGGCGGCATCTCGGGGTAGTCGCCGCCGTTCTGCAGCAGGTGGTTCGTTGCACCGCCGGTTGCCGGATCGTCCCCGTGGCAACCGAGGCAGGCCACCTCGTGCACCGTGGTCTTGAACGAGGTATTCCCGGAGGAATGGCACGCGGAGCAGCGGGCGATATTCGACGGGTACGTGACATCGTCCCACTGGCGCGCGGTCGTGGTGCCGTAGGTATTGTTCATGTCGCCCCAGGAATTCTCGGCATGGACGGCATGCACGCGGTTGGAAAGCGTTGCGGCGTGGCCGCCCGAGTAATCGTGGCAGGAAATGCACTGATCGGTGTCAAAGACCACCACGTGACGCGCATCGTGGAACGGTGCCGTGCCGGTGCCGTGGCAGTTGACGCAACCGTCGCCAGCGACTTTCTTCGTGACGGTGGCGGACCCGATCTGGATGTTCTGGAAGGCGACCCCTTCCATCTGGTAATCCGTGTCGCTCTTGTAGCCGTAATCGGCCATGCGGACCCGGACCATGTAGGTGCCGGCGGTCAGCCCGGCCGGGACCGTCACCTGGTACTTGAACCCGGTCGCATCGGTCTTGACGTTGTTGTCCGTTGTGCTGACGAACATGGGGGTGGCCTGCGCCTTCAAGATCGGCTTCGGCAGGGCGCGAGGACCGTAGACGTAGAGGCTGGCGGTGGTAAGGCCGCCGCCGGCGACGCCTGCCGCATCCTTGGGCGTGGTGTACAGCGTGCCCGGTACGGCCGTCCCGTCCGAGTGTTTTTTCAGGGTTGCGGTAACGGTGAACGTTTCACCCGCGACGTAATGGGTGCCGTTCGCCGGCGCGGTCAGCGCGAGCGTTACGTCGAACTCCGGCACGTTCTTGGGGTTCGGATTCAGGGTCGAGGTCGGCGAGGTGTCATGCGCCCCGGTAATGCTGGCGCCGACGGCCGGATTGAGATCGCCCGTAGCCGGGTGGCAAACGGCGCAGTTGGAATCCGGCTGAGCGGTTCCGCCCGGATGGACAGCGCCACCATGGCTGGTTAAGGGGAATCCCTCGTGGCAGCTGCCGCAGACCGCTGCGGTCGGATGGTTCTTCCAGTTGTCGACCAGGTTCCCGGCGCCCACGGCCGCGCCGCTGTCGTTGTTATGGCAGGTTACGCAGTTCCTGACGTCCTGCGGATAGGTGACGTCCACATACCCGTTGCCGTTGATCCGGGTCGGGAACGCCTCTACCGGGAGCGCGGCATGGATCTTGTGGATGAATTGGGACAGCTGAACCCCCTCGTCGTGCATCGCGGCATTGTAGTACGGGCTGTGGCAGATGACGCAGTTGCGGGTGTCCCTGTAGCTGCTGGCGTGGGCTGCACCGTCCATGTTCGGGCCGTGGCACTTCTTGCAGGTGTCGACGGTGACGAACATGCGCGCGGCATCCAGTTTCACGGCGGCAGTATTGTCGGCCGGGACATTGAAATCGAAATTTGCAGCCGCCCTGTTGTACTTCGTCTCGTCAATAGGCCTCCACGTGACGGCCAGGCGCTGGACATGTGCGGCGCTGGTGTAGCTTAAGTCGCCATAGGCATTGTCGGTTCCCGCGGTGCCCAAAGTCGAGAAAGGCGCCTTGAACGTGTACACATAATTGCCGGCGGCGCTTCCGGTATTGTCCTGGATCCCGCCTGAGGTTGTAAGGTTCTCGTTGGCCCAGCGTTTGAAGTAAGGGCTGGACTGGGTGCCGAGCGTGGCGTTGGTGGGGGTGCCGGCCGGAACCAGGTCGGCGATATAGAAGGAAAGTCTGTTTGCGGCAAATGAGTTGTCGTTAATATTGATCGGGGTACCGCTTGCGTCCTTGAGATTAACGGTGACTCTCGGCAGGCCCCCGATGTTTTCCACCGATGTGATCGAGATGGTTACGTCCTGGGCGGTCGAATTGGCATGGTAGTTGGCAATGTCCGCGAGTCTACCGGTGCTGTGGCAGACCATGCAGGATTCGTTCGTGTTCGTGATCGGTCCGGCAGGACCTGTAGCGCCGTCAGCGCCGGGTGTGCCGGGTGCGCCGGGCGCGCCGGGTGCGCCGGCTGCCCCGTCGTCGCCGCTGCATCCGAAGAAGACAAGCGGCAGGAGCAGGGAGAGAGCAATCAAAGCAAACATCGACTTTCTCATACATTCCCTCCAAGAAATAGGTTTGGGTTTGTTGCCTTTTTCACACAAGGAACTTTCCTCCGGATGTTTCCATCCCCCCTTTCCCGTTTGATGAAAGTGCTGCTTTTCGCCCATTTGGATATCGCGCTTTCCTGTCCGCGGGGTCTTTCCGAGATCGGCACGTGCCCCGCGGATGCCTGATTTCGAATGACCGACAGGGGGGGAGGAGGAAATAACGATAGGTGCGGTGAACTTTTCCCTGCCACCTGGATGGAATGCTTTATCCATCCACCTGCGTTTGCAAACCGATCCTCACAGTCATCGCATCGGTTTGCTTTACGCCGCTGTCCGATTCCCCCCGCATTGCTCCGCTTCGCCAACCATTACTTGTGGCAACTTTTGTGCCGATTGAGAGATGAGAAGGGTGATCTGAAAAAGGTTCCTGTTATTTAACCAGTTACGGAGGGAACGGTAACGGTTTTTTATCTAATGAGGGGAGGGGGTGGGAATATTTGTTTCCAATTGGAAACATTTCTTTCATGATGTTTCCGGGGAGAAACCCCGCTTGCCGGGGATTCGAGATGGGTCCGGCTACCTCTTCATGCGTTCCCAGAGCGCTTTCCGGCCGATGCCCAGAAGTTCGGACGCACGGCTCCGGCTTCCTCCCGCCGCCTTCAAGGCGTGCTGGATA
>JBLNFH010000137.1:0-2818 GCA_050263475.1 Deltaproteobacteria bacterium | reverse complement strand
ACTCATCGGGAAACGTCTTTACATATTATAGATCCGGATGCCCTGTCAAGCCGAAAACGCATCGTCATCCTCCCCGGAGGGCCGACAGGATCGCTCCCGAATCGACGTTCGCCCCGACCAGCGCCACGCCGCGGTCGATCTTTTCCCTTTCGCGGATCCGCAGCCGTCCGACCAGGGTCTCGAACTTCTCCACCGTGAAGAGCGTGTCCTCCTGCACGACGAGGATCGGCACGCCCGCCTCCTGCGCGCGGGCAAGGACGAGAGGGTTCGGCGGGACGCCCCCCGTCAGCACCAGGCACCCGGTATCGGTTTCCAGCGCGGCCAGCTGGAGGTCGGACCGGTGGCCGCCGGTGATCACCGCCTTCTTCGGGGTCCGGCGGAACACCCGCAGCGCGCTGTCCGCGTCCATCGCCCCGACGCAGAACCGTTCGATCAGGGTCCCCAGCCGGTCCCCGCCGCAGGCGATGTCGGCGGCCAGGTCCTCCGCCAGCGCCTTCACGCTGACGCTGTCGAGCACGGCGTCGGCGGGGACCGCGCCGAACACGCGGAGGTTCCTCGCCGCGAAATACGGGAGCACCGTCTCTTCGAGGAACGTTTCCTGCTCCTTCGCCACGCGATTGAAGACCACGCCGAGGAGCCTCTCCTTGAGCACGGCGGCGGCCCAAAGGATCTGGTCCATCGACTTCTCGCCCGAGAACTTGTCCACCAGGAGAACCTTGCAGTCGAGGTCGGAAACCAGGACCAGGGGCGATATGCCCAGGAAGATCCCGTCGCGCAGGTTGGCTGCGCCGCCGAGCAGCAGGATGTCCGAGCGGGCCGCGGCCTGGGCCGCGGCTTTCAGGATCCGCTCCTTCAGGCGGATCGGCTCCCCCCGATACGCCGACATGACGAGGTCCTGCGTGACCACCACGGGGCAGACCGCCTCCGGCGGGCCCGGAATCCCGAGCTCGCGCGCCAGGAAGGACGCGTCCTCGTCGACCACCCTGCCCTCCTCCATGACCGGGATCTTCCCGAGCGGCTTGACGTACCCCACGGCGATCCCCTGCCGCCCCCACAGCTTCGCCAGGGCGAGGGCGAGGAGCGTCTTGCCCGCGAACGAATCCGTCGACGCAACGTACAGTTTCATCTCTTTGCCTCCGCGATGGTCATCCTGCAGTCGATCGCCCGGACTCCGCGGCCTTTCGGCATCACCATGACCGGGTTCAGATCGAGTTCCTGGATCTCGGGGAAGTCCAGGGAAAGCCGCGAGATCCGGAGAAGCGAATCGACGATCCCTCCCTCGTCGGAAGGGGTGCTGCCGCGGAACGAGGAGAGCAGCGGGTACGCCCGGATTTCCCGGATCATCTCGACGGCCTCCCTCCGGGACACCGGCGCCACCCGGAACGAAACGTCCTTCAGCACTTCCACGTAGATCCCCCCCAGGCCGAACATGAGGAGAGGGCCGAACTGCGGGTCCCGGCTCATCCCCAGGATCAGCTCCCTGCCGCCGCTCACCATCTCCTGGACCGACACCCCCGCGATCCAGGCCGAAGGGACCATGCGCCGCGCCGCCGAGGTGATCTCGACGAACGCCTGGGCCACCGAATCGGGGTCCGACAGGTTCAGCCGGACTCCCCCGACATCCGTCTTGTGCAGGATGTCCGGAGAGACGATCTTCATGACCACCGGCCCCCGCATCTCCCCGAACGCCCGGACCGCCTCCTGGCTCGTCTGCGCGAGCGCGTGCCGGGGGAACCGGAATCCGTAGGCCTCCAGGATGGAGCGGCTCTCCTCCTCGCCCAGGTTTTTCTTCCCGGCGGCGAGAGCACGGTCGATCGCCGAACGGGCGTCCGCCTGCCGGATCCCCGCGGGGTCCGGAACGTCCACCGGCGCTCCCGCCCGGATCCGGCGGTACTGGATCATGGCGTGCAACGAGCGCACCGCCCTCTCCGGAACCGGATAGCTCGGGATCCCGCCCGCGGAAAGGATCTTGCGGGCCTCCCGCACCGAAGCCTCGCCGAGAAACGACGCGAAGGACGTCTTGCCGGATCCCGAAAGGGCCTGCACCACGGCCTGCGCCGTTCCTTCGGGTTCGGTCATCGCCTGCGGGGTCAGCAGTACCAGCACGGAATCGATCGAAGGATCGTCCCTCAGGACGGAAAGCACGTCCCGGTAGCGGCCGGCCTGCGCGTCGCCGATGATATCGACGGGATTTCCCAGGCTGGCCGTCGGGGGAACCTTCCCGGAGATCCGGGCCCGAAGGCCCTGGGAAACCTCGGCGAGGGGAATGCCGAGCCGTTCGGCGGTATCCGCGGCCAGGATCCCGGGGCCTCCGGCGTTGGTGAGGATGAGCAGACGGTCGCCGCGCGGCATGGGCTGCATGGCGAACCCGAGGGCAAGGTCGAACAGGTCCTCCACGGTCTCCGCGCGCAGGATCCCCCCCTGGCGGAACGCCGCCGCGTAGGCGCGATCGGAGCCGGCCAGGCTCCCGGTGTGCGACGACGCGGCCCGCGCCCCCGCGGCCGTGGCCCCCGCCTTGACGAGGATGACCGGCTTCTTCGCCGTGACCTCCCTCGAGACGTTGAGGAACCGGATCCCGTCGTCGATGCTTTCGACGTAGCCCAGGAGGACCCGGGTTTCCGGGTCGTTCGAGAGGTATTCCATGACGTCGGATTCCGAGATGTCCGCCTTGTTGCCGAGGCTGATGAACTTCGAAAAGCCGACGTTCTCGCCGACCGCCCAATCCAGGATCGCGGTGCACAGGGCGCCCGATTGCGAGAAGAAGGAAATCGCTCCCGAGGGCGGGGTCCCCGCGGCGAAGGACGCGTTGAGGCGCGCA
>JBLNFH010000136.1:0-4759 GCA_050263475.1 Deltaproteobacteria bacterium | reverse complement strand
GCCGCAACGACCAGGTCGCGCTGGACCTGCGGCTTTACCTGCGGGACGAGATCGACGGGATTCTCCTGCTTCTGGACAAGGTCGGAGAGCGGATCCTGAAGCGCGCCGAGGAATGCTACGGCGTCGTGATGCCCGGCTACACCCACATGCAGCGGGCCCAGCCGGTGCTCTTCTCCCACCACCTGCTGGCGTACCACGAGATGTTCTCCCGGGACCGGGACCGGTTCCGGGATGCCCGCCGGCGCGCGAACGTATCCCCCCTGGGGGCGGGCGCACTGGCCGGCACCACGTTCCCGCTGGACCGCGAGTCCGTGGCGGAGGAGCTGGGGATGGACGGGGTCTGCGAGAACAGCATCGACGCGGTATCGGACCGCGACTTCGCGGCCGATTTCCTGTACGCGTGCGCGGTGACGATGATGCACCTCTCCCGCCTTTCCGAGGAAATGGTCTACTGGTCCTCCACGGAGTTCGGCTTCCTGTCCCTCCCCGATTCGATGTGCACGGGCAGCAGCATCATGCCCCAGAAGAAGAACCCCGACGTTCCGGAGCTGATCCGCGGAAAAGCGGGGCGCGCCTACGGGAACCTTTTCAGCCTCTTGACCGTCATGAAAGGGCTCCCCCTCTCCTACAACCGCGACATGCAGGAGGACAAGGAGCCGGTCTTCGATTCCGCGCGCGCGGTCAAGGAGTCCCTGGTCGGCGCCGCCCTCCTCATCGAGGGGATGGCGGTGGACGAGAAGCGGATGCGAATGGCTTGCGACGACGGCTTTCTCACCGCGACGGACCTCGCGGACTACCTTGCCCGGAAGGGGGTCCCCTTCCGCAAGGCCCACGAGATCACGGGGAAGATCGTGCGCTACTGCGAGGGGAACGGGAAAAGGCTCAAGGACCTGAGCCTCAAGGAGCTGCGGTCCTTCCATCCGGGGATCGACGAGGACGTGCGGGACGCGATCTCCCTTTCCCATTCCGTGCGCCTGCGGAATATCCGCGGGGGTACGGGGCCGGAAGCGGTTCGACGCCGCCTCGAGGAACTCAAGAAACGATGAACCGCAGAACGCTCGCGGCGCTGCTCCTGGTCCTGGGATGCCTCGCCTTCGCCTGCGGCCGCAAGGCGAAGCCGGAACCGATGCGCGGCGCGTTCCCTATCCCTGTCCCCGAGGTGATCCGATGCACCATTTCGAAATGAAACGGGGGAAAATGGCCTGCGAGGGGGTGCCCGTGCGCCGGATCGCGGAGGCCGTGGGCACCCCCGTCTACGTGTACAGCCATGCCACCCTGTCCCACCATTACAAGGTGTTCGACGGCGCCTTCGCGGGAATCCCGCACGTGATCTGCTACTCGATGAAGGCCAATTCCAGCGGCTCCGTCATCCGGACGTTCACGAACCTGGGAAGCGGGGTGGACATCGTCTCCGGCGGGGAGCTGGCGCGGGCGCTCGCCGCGGGGGCGCCGCCTTCGAAGATCGTCTATTCGGGCGTGGGGAAGCAGGTCTGGGAGATCGAGGAGGCGCTGCGCCGGGGAATCCTGATGTTCAACGTGGAGTCCCGCCAGGAGCTGGAGACGATCGACGCGGTGGCGGGACGGATGCGGAAGCGGGCGCCGGTCTCGCTGCGGGTGAACCCCGACGTCGACCCGAAGACGCACCCGTACATCTCGACGGGGCTCAAGAAAAACAAGTTCGGGATCCGCATCGGGGACGCGATCCGGGAGTACGAGTGGGCGGCGCGGCGAAAGCACATCGAGGTCGTCGGCGTCGACTGCCACATCGGCTCGCAGCTCACCGAGATCTCCCCCTTCGTGGACGCGACGGGCAGGATCCGGCTGCTGGTCGATCGCCTGCTCCGGAAAGGGCTTCCCATCCGCCTGGTCGACATCGGCGGGGGCCTGGGGATCACCTACCGGGAAGAGCTTCCCCCCCACCCGAAGCAGTACGCCGACGCGGTCGCGCGCGCGTTCTCCGGCCTGGAGATCACCCTCGTGCTCGAGCCGGGGAGGGTTCTCGTGGGAAACGCGGGGGTCCTGCTGACCCGGGTGCTGTACACGAAGGAGGCGCCCTCCCTGAAAGGTAAGGGGAAGAAGCATTTCTTCATCGTGGATGCCGCGATGAACGACCTGGCGCGCCCCTCGCTCTACGGATCGTATCACGCCATCGTGTACGCGGGACCGACGACGGGGAAGACCGTCACGGCCGACGTCGTCGGCCCGATCTGCGAATCGGGGGATTTCCTGGCCAAGGACCGGAGGATGCCGATGGCCCGGTCGGGGGATCTCCTGGCGGTCATGAGCGCCGGGGCGTACGGGTTCGCGATGTCGTCCAACTACAATTCGCGCCCGCGGGCCGCCGAGGTCATGGTCTCCGGCCGGCGGTTCGAGGTGGTCCGGGAGCGGGAATCGCTCCGCGATCTCCCCGGGGGAGAGAGGATCCCGTCGTTCCTGTCTCCCGGGAGGAGAAAGGCCCGATAGCGGGGTACGCCCCCGGCGCGTTCCGGCGGAGAAGCCTCCCCCGCCGCATCCGGGTTCTGATAAAATGAATAATTCATTTTCCGGTCGAGGGACGGATGGAAAAGGGAATCCCGTTTTCGAAGCTCAACGGCAGCGGTAACGACTTCCTGCTGATCGACAACCGCAAGGGGATGATGCGGGGGGTGGACCTGCCGGTCTTCGTGAAAAAGGTCTGCGACCGGTCCCGCTCCGTGGGCGCCGACGGCGTCATCTTCATCGAGAAGTCCCGCGGCGCGGACTTCCGCTGGCGGTTCTTCAACGCCGACGGCTCCCGCGCCGAGATGTGCGGCAACGGCGGCCGCTGCGCCGCGCGGTTCGCCGTCGAGCGGGACATCGCGGGGCGCTCGCTGGGCTTCGAGACCGATGCCGGCCTCGTCCGCGCGGAGGTCAAGGGGGCCGCGGTCAAGCTGCAGATGACGCGGCCGCACGGGCTCGCGCTGTCGAAGTCGCTGACGCTGGGGGGAAGGAAGGTGGCATACTCCTTCCTCAACACGGGGGTTCCGCACGTCGTCCTGTACGTGCCCGATCTTTCGAAGATCGACCTGATGGGGACCGGGCGGGGGATCCGGACGCACAAGGACTTCGCACCGCGCGGCACCAACGTCAATTTCGTGTGCATCCGTCGCGGGACCGTGTGGATCCGCACCTACGAGCGGGGAGTGGAGGGCGAGACCCTGGCCTGCGGAACGGGGGCCGTCGCGGCGGGGATCCTCTCCGCGGCGCACGGGTACGTCCGTCCCCCGGTGCGGGTTCGTACCCACGGCGGCGAAACGCTCACCATTCACTTCGACCCCGCGAAGGACGGGTTCGGGGAGGTCTACCTGGAAGGGGACACTTCGTGGTCCTGCGACGGGGTGTTGTTCGAGGAAGCGTACCGCTATTGATGAAGGGGGGGAGCACGATGTTTCACGGAGCCATCGTCGCGACGATCACGCCGTTTCTGAACGGGAAGCTGGACCGGAAGGGTCTCAGGAAGCTGGTGGAGTTCCAGATTCGGAACGGGACGGACGGAATCGTCCCCTGCGGGACGACGGGGGAGTCCGCGACCCTGTCGGTGGCCGAGCACGAGGCCGTCATCGATACCGTCGTCGCGACCTCCTCGGGACGCGTGCCGGTGATCGCGGGCACGGGGTCGAACAACACGAAGGAAGCCATCGCGCTGACGCGGTATGCGAAACGCGCGGGGGCCGACGCGGCCCTCGTCATCACCCCGTATTACAACAAGCCCACGCAGGAAGGGCTCTACCGCCACTTCCGCGCGATCGCCGAGTCGGCCGACCTCCCCCTCATCCTCTATAACGTGCCCGGCCGCACCGGGGTAAACATGGCCGCCGAGACGGTGGCGCGGCTGGCCGAGGTGGGGAACATCGTGGGCGTGAAGGAGGCCTCGGGGAATCTCGCGCAGGTGTGCGACATCCTGCGGCTGGCGCCGAAGAAGTTCTGCGTGCTCTCCGGGGACGACGCCCTGTTCTTCCCGATGATGGCGCTCGGGGCGAAAGGGGTGATCTCGGTGGCGTCGAACGTCGCCCCGAAGGCGATGGCGGACTTGTACGACGCCTTCGTTCTCGGGGAGGTCTCCAAGGCGCGCGAGATTCACTTCCGCCTGTGGCCGCTGTTCCACGTGCTGTTCGTCGAAACCAATCCCATCCCGGTGAAGACGGCGCTGGCGATGATGAAGATGATCCGGGAGGAGTTCCGGCTCCCCCTCTGCCCGATGTCCGACGCGAACCGGAAACGGCTGGCGACGGTCCTTTCCGGCCTGCGGCTGGCGTAGGGGGTCCCATGCCGGGAGTCGTCGTCTGCGGGGCGATGGGCAAGATGGGGAGGGCGATCATCGCCGCGCTCCGGGACCGTCCGTCCGGGCTGACGCTCCGGGGCGCGGTCGAGGTCCCGGGGCATCCGCTGCTCGGGCAGGACGCGTCCGAGGCGGCCGGCGCCGGGAAGTCCGGTGTCGCGCTCACGGACGACTTCGCGAAGGCGATCGCGGCGTCGGACGTCGCGATCGACTTCAGCCGCGCCGAGTCGTCGGTCGCGCACGCCGGGCAGGCGGCCGCGGCGGGGAAGCCGATCGTCATCGGGAGCACCGGGTTCACGACGGATCAGCTCTCGGTGGTGCGGGAGGCGGCCAGGGGGATCCCGTGCGTCCTGTCGCCCAACATGAGCGTGGGAGTGAACCTCATGTTCAAGGTCGCCGCCGACGTGGCCAGGGTCCTCGGGGATGACTACGACGTGGAAATCATCGAGGTCCATCACCGGT
>JBLNFH010000135.1:0-3306 GCA_050263475.1 Deltaproteobacteria bacterium | reverse complement strand
GGGGAGCGTGTCCGGGTTCTTCGCCTCGACGGAAGGCAGGCGGATGGTCGATCGCCTCCTCGAGAGGGGTAGAATAAAGATTCGGCCCGAAATCCCCATCGAGGGGGACCTGGCGGGGAAGACGTTCCTGTTCACGGGAACGCTGGCCGTCTCCAGGGCGAAGGCCCAGGAGCTGGTCCGGAAGGCGGGCGGAAACGTGGCCGCGGGGATGAGCCGCAAGGTCGATTTCCTGGTGGCGGGCGCCGACCCGGGGTCCAAGCTCGCCAAGGCTCGCGAATTGGGGGTCCGGGTGCTCCGTGAAGAGGAGTTCCTGGAAATGACCGGGGGAAGGAAGCGGTAGATGAAGGGGACCTCGGAGGCCCGCGTGGTCGTTTCGGGAAGGGTCCAGGGGGTCTGCTTCCGGGCGGCGACGAGGGAGGTCGCCGTCCGATGCGGGGTCTGCGGGTTCGTGAGGAATCTCCCCGACGGGCGCGTCGAGGCGGTGCTGCAGGGAGACCGGGACACCGTGGAAAGGATCGTCGCCTTCATGCGGGAGGGCCCGCCGGGGGCGCACGTGGAGGCCGCCGACGTCGAATGGCGGTCCCCTTCGGAGGCATGGGTTGGATTCATCATCCGCCGCTGAGCCGCGGATCGCGGCGTACTGGCATCCCGAGGGGGACGCCGTCCGCTGCGAGCTGTGCCCTCACCGCTGCCGCGTCGCCGAGGGCAAACGGGGAATCTGCCGGGTGCGGGAGAACCGGGGAGGGAGGCTTTTCGCCGCCACCTACGGCCAGGTTGCGGCCGTCCAGTTGGACCCGATCGAGAAGAAGCCCCTCTTCCACTTCCACCCGGGGACGGAGATCCTGTCGGTGGGGTCCATCGGCTGCAACTTCCGCTGCGGGTTCTGCCAGAACTGGCACCTGGTGCTCGGCCAGGCATCGCTGTCGCCGGCGGGGATCCCGGAGCTCGTCCGGTCCGCGAAGGAATCGGGGAGCATCGGGATCGCCTATACCTACAACGAACCGATGATCTGGCACGAGTTCGTGACGGATTGCGCGCGCGAATTCCGGAAGGCCGGCATGGCCAACGTGCTCGTCACCAACGGCTACGTTTCCCCGGAGCCTCTGGCGGACCTGCTCCCGCTGGTCGACGCGATGAACATCGACCTGAAGTCCATGGACCCCGGTTTCTACCGGAAGATTTGCGGGGGGGACCTCGAGCCCGTCCTCGATACGATCCGGGCGGCCTCGGGGCGCGTCCACGTGGAGATCACCTCCCTGCTGGTCACCGGGGAGAACGATAGCGACGACGCGATCCGGAAGGCGGTCGATTTCGTGGCGGACACGGACCCCGAGATTCCGCTCCATTTTTCCCGGTACTTCCCCCACCACCGGTTCACGGCCCCCCCGACGCCCCCCGCCCGCCTGGAGGCGGCCTTCCGGATCGGCCGGGAGAAGCTTTCCTACGTCTATGTCGGGAACTACTTCCTTGCCGGCAGCGAGGACACGCGGTGCCCCCGTTGCGGTGCGACGGTCGTCCGCCGGCAGGGCTTTCGGAGCTCCCCCGTCGGCCTCGCGGGAAGCCGGTGCGCCTCCTGCACAGCGATGCTTCGTTTCGTGGTATAACTACCCCCGATGAGAAGCGCCTGGTTCGCCCTTCTTTTCTGCCTCGCCCTCTGGGCTCCCCCTCACCTCCACGGGACTGTGGACAACACCCTGCCCGGGGCCGCCACCTACGAGAAGCGTTCCGCCGCCGAAAAGATGAGCCGCTCCCGGTACCGGGACCTGGAGGTGGCCTCGCTCGTCCTCATCGTCATCGGGGGAGGCGCCGCCATCCTGTGGGCGGTTCGAAAGAAGTAGGTCGTGACGCCGACCCCTCCCAAAAGGATTCTCGTCGTCGACGACGAGCCGCAGATCCGAAACTTCCTCAGGAGCCTGTTCGAGATGGGGGGCTGGGACGTCCACGATGCTCCTTCCGGCACGGAGGGGATCGAGAAGATCGAGCGGGAACGGTACGACGTCGTCCTGACCGACCTCAAGATGCCGGGCGCCGACGGGATCGAGGTCCTCCGCACGGCGAAAAAGATCCAGTCCGACGCCGAAGTCGTGGTGATGACCGGTTACGGGACCGTCGACAGCGCGATCGAGGCGATGCGGGCGGGAGCGTTCCACTTTCTCCTGAAGCCGTTCCGGGCGGAAGAAGTGCGGCACCTGGTGGACAAGGCGTACCACCAGCGCCAGTTGAAGCGCGAGAACCTGTTCCTGAAGGCCGAGGCGCGCGGCCAGTACCAGGTCAGTTCCATCGTCGGGACCAGCCCGGCGGTCCAGGAGGCGGTCTCCCGCGCCCAGCAGCTGGCGGACACGGATACCCCCGTGCTGATCGAGGGGGAGCACGGGACCGGGAGGGGATTTCTCGCGAGGATCCTCCACTACCAAAGCTCCCGGGCCGGCGCCCTCTTCGTGCCGGTGGCCTGCGGCGGGCTCCCGGAAGACCTGTTGGAGAGCGAGCTGTTCGGATATGCGCGCGGGGCCTTTCAGCAGGCCCTGCTGCCCCGGTCGGGAAAGGCCGAGCTCGCCGACCAGGGGACCCTCTACCTCGCCGATATCGACAGGACGGGGCGTTCGACCCAGGAGAAAATTCTCCGGCTCCTGACGGAAAAAACCGTCAGCCCCGTGGGAGGCAACCGGGTCATCGAGATCGACGTGCGCCTGGTGGCCTCCTCCGCGGCCAGCCTGGAGGAGCCGGCGGGAAGAGGAACGTTTCTGCCGGCGCTTCGCGACGCCCTCCTGCCGGGACGCATCCATCTGCCTCCCCTGCGGGAGCGCATCGAGGACATCCCGCTGCTTCTCCACCACTATCTCTTCGAGGGGAACCGGATGCGGAAAAAACCGCTCCGGGGGTTCAGCGACGCCGCGCTCGCGGCCCTTTCGGGGTACCCCTGGCGGGGAAACGTAAGGGAGCTCGTCGAGCTGGTCACCGGCATCGCCGCGAAGAAGCGGCAGGGAAGCGTGGTGGACGCCGCCGACCTCCCCGCGGAAATCTGGTACGGGCGCGGC
Source organism: Deltaproteobacteria bacterium (assembly GCA_050263475.1). Classification (GTDB taxonomy): domain Bacteria; phylum Desulfobacterota; class Deferrimicrobia; order Deferrimicrobiales; family Deferrimicrobiaceae; genus FEB-35. The sequence continues at coordinate 271 of JBLNFH010000135.1, read as the reverse complement.
CGCTCGGCACCGGCAGGCGAACCCCCCGCCCGGCCCGCCCCGGACATCCGTGAAGCGATCCAGGACCTCGACCGGCAGATGCTCCGGCAGGCTCTCGCGCTGTCCGAAGGGGACCGGGAACGGGCCGCGGCGCTCCTCAACCTGGACGTGGCCGTCCTGGAGAAACTGATGCGGGAAACCGGGATCGAATAGACAACGAAAGCGGGACATCCTGAAAGGAGGACATGCGATGATCACCTTCGAGTACCGGTTCGACGTGCTCCCGGGAAAG
>JBLNFH010000134.1:0-12913 GCA_050263475.1 Deltaproteobacteria bacterium | reverse complement strand
ACGTCCGGGAGCTTTCCGAAAAACAGCTGCGTCACGTTCAAGACGGCCAGGATCTTCGACAGCAGGTTCGCCTTGTAGATCCGGCCCTTCTCCGCGCGGAAATCCACCTTGCCCGCAAGGGATCGGGCCATCTGGCCGGGCTTTCCCTTGCCCGAGAGGTGCGCGTCGATTTTATAGGTTCCCGTCATGGCAACGCGTGCGCGTTGGATGCAGTCGTAGGTCTCGGTGATGTCGCGGCCGGCCGAGACGCCGCGAAAATCCAGCGCCGTGTCCGTCGGGGTGATTTTCAGGGTGCCCGTCGTAGAGACCCCGCACAGGTCGGCTTCCCGTACCGTTGCATCGATGCTTTCCTTCCCGAGCAGGAAATCGACGCGGGCAGGCTTCCAGACCCATCGCTGGTAGGTAAAGGTTTTGGCGTCGACTCTCACCGTCCCCGTCACCGGCAGGGGCCACATTTTCCGGGGCTCTTTTCCCGGGACGCGCGCCACGTTGTCCGTCGCCGCCCCTCCGGCGTTCCCTTCCGCGGACAGGGTCTTCACGAGGTTGTCCCACACGATCCCGTCCGAGGAAAGGTCCATGTCGAGGAGCACCCCTCCCGCCGTGGCGGTGGCGTCTCCCTTGAGGGAGAAACGCGTTTCCCCCCACGCCAGCGTTGAGGAGGCCACGGTGACGCGGTTGCCCGCCGCGGTAAGCGTCAGCGCGTCGATGGAAAGCGGCCCCAGGAGCCTTGGCAGGTAGATCTCTTTCGCCTCGAGACGCCCCTGCGCCCTGGAATCCGCCAGCCGGTCCAGCGGAATGTTCACGCGGATGTCGCCGCCGATCCGTCCCTGGGGGCGGCGGCCTCGCACGAACAGCCGGTTCACGGTCGTCTTGGAGAGGCTGCCGGCGAACGCCACCTCGAGGTCCCGGTTTTTGAGATGAATGGCCGTCTGGGCATGGGATTCCGCGTCCTGGATGACGAGGCTGCGGATGTCGAGCTCCCCGGGCCGCTTCCGCAGATCCAGGGAGACCGACGGTCCGTCCTCGATGCGGAACGTTCCCGAGGTCGATACGTCGGGTCCCTCGTCTCGATCCACCGCGACCCGCGCCTCCGTGATCCCGACCGGCGCCCGGGGCGTCAGGCCGACGGGAATTCGGGCTTCCTTCCACACCCATCCGATCGCGTCCGGCCCGGCGCTCCCGGTAACCGACGCCTCGATCTTCGGAAGCCCCTTCCGGTAGCCGGGCAGGAGACCGGAGGCCCGCACGTCGGCGTCCAGGATCCGCACCGCCAGGTTGGCGACGGAGATCGATTCGGCGTCGATGCGGAAATTTCCCGCGGTTGCCTCGACCGGCCCGGGAAGCGCATTCGCGGATAGGTGAAGCGCCTTCACGGAGCCCGTCGCCTCGTACCGCCACTCTTTCGGGCGCAAAAACGGTCCCTCGACGTTGGCGACCGATAGATCGAGCGATCCCGCAAGCTCCCGGATCGATTCCCGCGCCGCCTCCATCCCGGTCCAGGGGAAGATCCAGGGGTGGAGCTCCCCCAGGTCGGCGGTGATTTTGCCGGAGAACCCTTCGAATGCGGCCGGGTCCCGGGTGCGCAACCGTGCGTCGACCCCGGAAAACGAAGAGTTCCCGATCCTGCCGGTCAGGCCGCCGGCGACGATCCTGCCCTCCTCGAAGAGCAGCCGTCCTCCCTCCAGCTCGACCGGGTAGGGGATCCGCTTGTAGCGGGCGGACAGGCGAAGGCCGGTCACCTCCACCCGCTTCAGATGGATGGAATCCAATCGGTCGCCCAGGAGCAGCCGCCCCTCCGCCCGGCCCTGTACATTGTCGATCCCGGAGAGCTCTTCCCTGACCGCAGGGTTCTTCGTAAACCGTTGCACGATCGGCAGGATCACCGAAGCCTCCGCCAGCACCCGTCCGGTCACCTGGAACGTCCCGCTTTTTCCCGTCACGCCCAGCGTCAGGTTCCCGTCCTCCACGCTGGCGCTCCCGCTCCTCGCCCGGATCCGCTCCGCCGCGAGGATCCCGCGGGAGAGCGCAACGTCCGCCTCCACCGCAGTGAAGTCGAGATCCGCCGCGGGGACCGAAATCGCCCCTTCCCGGTACCGCCCCTTCCCCTCATATCGTCCGATCGCCGCGAGGTCGGATGCCGTTTTTCCCCGGTTCTCGAGCGCGAACGAGGAAAGCTTCCCGCCCCGGACATGGGCAAGCACGTCCCGAAGGGGCGCGACGTCTCCCGCCAGCGCAAGGAGCGCCTCCCGGGAGGCGGTCAGGTCGATGTCCCCCCCGCGCACCGCTAGCTCGGCCCTCTTCGCTCCCTCGTCCAGCAGGAAATTTCCTTCGGAGCGCAGCCGGGGAGTTTCCGCGGCAAGCTCCGTCAGGGACACCGCCGTCTTTCCCCCCTCCTCCAGGTGCAACGTCCCCTTGAGTTCAAGTCCCTCGACGGCGATGGTCTTCCCGCCCCGTCGCAGGGAAAGGGAGGGAACGGACCCCCGCACGCCCGCGTCCAGGGAGCGCAGCCCCGCCGTGACGAACGATACGCCCAGGTTCGTCTTTCCCCCATAGGCGACGGGCGGGGGATTCGGGAGGAGGATGCGCGATATCGCCTCGAGGTCCAGCTGCACCATTTCGATCTGCCCCCGTCCTTCCAGCCCCTTCGGTTCGAAACTCCCTTTTCCCGACAGGTGTCCCCAAAGGTCCGAGGCGCACCGGACTTCGATGCGGACGGTATCCGGCGGAAACCCGGCGCGCGCCCTGATATCCCGGAACGTGTGGAGGACGCGGCCCTCGCGCGACAGGATCAGGCGCCCCTTTTCCACTTCGACTGTGAGCGAGGGCGCATTCGTGGAAAGGCCGGTCAGCAGCCGGCGGACCGCGGCCCTGGTTTCCGGAAGGGAAGGGGGGCGCTCCCGTTTTTCGGGGAGCGACACGTCGAAATCGGGTTCCTCCGCCGTGAGGCTCGCGACGGGATAGCCCCCGCGAAGAAAGGGGGAAATCGCGGGAACCACGGTCAAGGATTTCACCTTCCCCGACGCCTTCCCCGGGATCGAAAGCTCCAGCCGGTGGAGCACGATCCGCGGACGGGGGAAGTAGGAAAACTCCAGGCTGGAGTACGTGACGGTTCCCCCGAGGATGCGGGAGGCATCGGAGAGGATCCTCGCCTTGACCGGTTCCAGGCGGATCCACCAGGGGGCGAGCGCAAAAAGAGCCACCAGGAGCGCGGCAATGAGGCCGAAGGCTCCCGCGAAGCCGAGAAAGACCTTTCGCTTCGCGATCATGGGGCGTGCCCGCTCCTTGTATACCATGCAGGTATACCATACACGTCATTCCCTGGCTTAGATGCCGATAAAACGGGAATCTCCCCTTTATCGGTCCCTCCTTCGCGAAAGAGAAAGCCTGTCGCCGTGCAGGATCATCTAAGCCATTACCTGTTCCATAGACCACTTCGGGGGGCGATCATGCGATACAGGCTATTGGGAAAAAGCGGGCTGAGAGTTTCCGAGCTGTGCCTGGGCGCCATGTGTTTCGGGCAGGACTGGGGCTGGGGGGCGACGAAGGAGGAGAGCCGGAGGATCTTCGACGCCTTCACGGAAGCCGGGGGCAATTTCATCGACACGGCCAACCTGTATACCAACGGGACGAGCGAGAAATACGTCGGCGAGTTCATCGCCGCGGAGCGATCGCGCATCGTCCTCGCCACGAAGTACACCCTCACCATGAGGCCGAACGATCCGAACGGTGGCGGAAATCACCGCAAGAACCTGGTGCAGTCGCTGGAAGAGAGCCTGAAGCGGCTGGGCACCGATTACGTCGACCTCTACTGGGTCCACGCGTGGGACCCTTTCACGCCCGTGGAGGAGACGATGCGGGCGCTGGACGACGCCGTCCGGGCAGGGAAGGTCCTGTACGTGGGGGTTTCGGACACCCCGGCGTGGGTTGTCTCCCGGGCCAATGCCCTGGCCGAGTGGAGGGGATGGAGTCCCTTCGTCGGGCTGCAGATCCCCTACAGCCTGATCGAGCGCACGCCCGAGCGGGAGCTGATCCCCATGGCGGAGGAGCTGGGGTTGACCGTTGCGGCCTGGGGCACCCTGGGGGGCGGGGTTCTGACCGGGAAGTACGCGTCGCGGGAGAAGCGTCCCTCCGATTCCCGGTATGCATCGGCGGTCGAGTGGGGCGACATGTACCTGACCGAACGGAACCTGGCGATCGCCGCGGAAGTGGTGAGGGTCGCCGGGGAGGTCGGCAAGACCCCCTCGCAGACGGCCATCGCCTGGGCGAGGCAGCATTCGCCGACGGTCCTGCCGATCCTCGGGCCGTCCAAGCTGCCGCAGCTGAAAGACAACCTGGGCTCCCTGGAGTTCGAGCTGACCGGGGAGCAGATGCGGCGGCTCGACGAGGCCAGCCGGATCGACATCGGATTCCCCCTGGCGTTCCTCGAGCAGGTGCGGGAGATCCTCTATGGCACGACCTACCCGCTGATCGACGACCGGCCCAGCCGCGTCGTCCGGAAGGCGGCCTGAACGGTTGATGCGGGTCCGCCCCTCGAGACGGGGCGGGAACCGGTTCCTCCCCGGACGGGTCCAATCCCGGTAGAAGCGGGGACGGGACGTCCCCGCGCGCGGGAGGGGAGAGGATGAAACGGTTCCTGGTCGCCGTGGCGGTGATGATGGGGGTGTTCGCGTCCTCGGTCGGGAATGCGACGGGGGATCCGGCGCGGAAGGTGACCTCCACGGAGAGGGACCGCACCTCCGCGGAGATCACGGTGTACAACGTGGGGATCGGCCTGGTCAAGGAACGCCGGAAGGTCGAGCTCCGGCAGGGGGAGAGCACGCTCCTTTTCATGGACGTGGCATCCCGGGTGATCCCCTCCAGCGTCTCCGTGCGCTCCGCGAGGAAAGGCGACGCCGTCTCGGTCCTGGAGCAGAACTACGAATACGATCTCCTCTCCCCCTCGAAGCTGCTGGAAAAGTATGTCGGGAAAAACGTGCGCCTCCGGTACCGCAGCCCGTACACGGACCGGGAAGACGAGCGGGTGGCGGAGGTGCTCGCGTACAACGACGGCCAGCCCGTCCTCCGGATCGACAACGAGGTGACCTTCGGCATGCCGGGGACCTATGTCTTCCCGGAGGTCCCCGAGGACCTGATCGCCCGGCCCACCCTCTCCTGGCTGCTGGCCGCGCCCGCCGCCGGGCAGCGGGAGCTGGAGGCGCTCTACCTCACCGACGGGATGACGTGGCGCGCCGACTACGTCCTGGTGCTGGGGGCCGACGAGGCCCGGGCGGGCCTGACGGGGTGGGTGACGCTGGACAACCGCAGCGGTGCGACGTTCCGCAACGCCCGCCTGAAGCTGGTCGCGGGGGACGTGAACCGCGTGCGGGAGGACCTCGCGGCACGGGGGGTCCCCGCGGGGGCGAAGGCAATGGTCGCCGAGGCGGCTCCCCGGTTCAGGGAGTCGGAGCTGTTCGAGTACCACCTCTACTCCCTCGACCGACCCACGGACATCAAGAACAACCAGTCCAAGCAGGTGGGGCTGCTCGCCGCGGAAGGAGTGCCCGTGGCGAAGGAGTACGTCTTCTACGGGGCCGACTTCTACTACCGGTCCCGCCAAACGGGGGAGATCGCCAGGAACCAGAAGGTGCCCGTGTTCCTCCTTTTCCGGAACGACCCGGCGTCGCGCCTCGGGCTTCCGCTCCCGAAGGGGATCGTCCGGGTGTACCAGCGGGACCGGGAGGACAGCCTCCAGTTCGTCGGCGAGAACACGATCGACCACACTCCCAGGGACGAGAAGGTGCGCCTGATGCTGGGGAGCGCCTTCGACGTGGTCGGCGACCGGAAGCAGACGGAGTGGAAGGCGCTCTCGGGCAACACGTACGAGGCGGCCTACGAGATCTCCCTGAGGAACCACAAGAAGGAGGGGATCACGGTCCGGGTCGTGGAGCCCCTCCCCGGGGACTGGAAGATCCTCGAGACCACCCATCCGTTCGAGAAGGAGGATTCCGGCACCGCGGTTTTCCCCGTGAAGGCCGGGCCCGGCGAGGAGGCCAAGCTCCGGTACCGGGTGCGGATCCGTTTTTAGGGCCCGCACGCCCCGGGTCAGTTCCTGGTCAACAGGAGCCCGCGATCATGCTAGAATAGCTGGTTCGCATGACACGGAATCCTTGCGTTTCCTCATGACTTAAGGACCTCACGGGAGCCCGGAACCTCCATGGAACTGTTCAGCCGGCCGGCGCACAGGCGCACCGTTCAGGACGAGATGCAGCAGAGCTACCTCGATTACGCGATGAGCGTGATCGTGGGCCGGGCGCTGCCCGACGTGCGCGACGGCCTGAAGCCCGTCCAGCGGCGCATCCTCTACGCGATGTACGAGCTGGGCAACGAGTACGGCAAGCCCTACAAGAAGTCCGCCCGCATCGTCGGCGACGTCATCGGGAAATACCACCCGCACGGGGACAACGCCGTCTACGACGCGCTCGTGCGGATGGTGCAGGACTTCTCCCTGCGGTATCCGCTGGTGGACGGGCAGGGGAACTTCGGCTCCGTGGACGGGGACTCCGCCGCCGCCATGCGGTACACCGAGGTCCGGATGGCGAAGATCGCCTCCGAGCTCCTCTCCGACCTCGACAAGGACACGGTCGAGACGACCCCCAACTACGACGGATCGCTCACGGAGCCGCGCGTCCTGCCGGCGCGTATCCCCAACCTGCTGGTGAACGGCAGCGCGGGGATCGCGGTGGGGATGGCCACCTCCATCCCGCCCCACAACCTGGGGGAGGTGCTGGACGCCCTGATCGCCCTGATCGCCAACCCGGAAATCCCGGTGGACGAGCTCATGGGATACATCCCCGCGCCCGATTTCCCCACGGGCGGGATCCTCTACGGGCTGGACGGGGTGCGGGATGCGTACCGCACGGGCCGGGGCAGCGTGCAGATCCGGGCGCGCGCCTTCATCGAGAAGGCGAAGAAGGGGGACCGCGAGTCGATCGTCATCACCGAGATCCCCTACCAGGTGAACAAGGCGCGCCTGATCGAGAAGATCGCCGACCTGGCCCGGGACAAGGAGATCGAGGAGATCTCCGACATCCGGGACGAGTCCGACCGGGATGGCATGCGGGTGGTGGTCGAGCTCAAGAAGGACGCCGTCTCCGAAGTGGTATTGAACAACCTCTACAAGCAGACGCAGATGCAGACCTCCTTCGGGGTGCAGCTGCTGGCGATCGTCCAGAACCAGCCCCGCACGTTCAACCTCAAGGAGATGCTCGAGGAGTTCCTGGCCTTCCGCAAGGAGGTCGTGACGCGCAGGACCCTGTTCCTCCTGCGGAAGGCGGAGGCGCGGGCCCATATCCTCGAGGGGTTGAAGATCGCGCTGGACCACCTGGACGCGGTCATCAAGCTCATCCGGGGGTCGAAGGACCCCAAGGAGGCCAAGGACGGCCTCGTCGGGAAGTTCGGCCTGAGCGATCTCCAGGCGCAGGCGATCCTCGACATGCGGCTGCAGCGGCTGACCGGGCTCGAGCGGGAGAAGATCCTCCAGGAGCTCAAGGACGTGCTGGCGGAGATCAAGCGGCTGAAGAAGATCCTGGCCGAGGAGGCCGAGCTGCTGCGGGTCATCGGGGACGAGTTCCGTGATATCCGGGAGGCCTATGCCGACGAGCGCCGCTCCCAGATCGTCCGGGAGACCAAGGATATCCGGATCGAGGACCTGATCGTCGACGAGGAGATGGTGGTCACGGTCTCCCACACGGGGTACATCAAGCGCAACCCGATCAGCCTCTACCGGACGCAGCGCCGCGGGGGGAGGGGCAAGGTGGGGATGGGGACCAAGGAGGAGGATTTCGTCGAGAACCTCTTCATCGCCTCCATGCATTCCTACATCATGTTCTTCTCCAACACCGGGAAGGTCTACTGGCTCAAGGTCCACGAGCTGCCGGAGGCCACCCGAGCCGCCAAGGGCCGGGCCATCGTGAACCTCCTGTCGCTGTCGCCGGGGGAATCGACCCCCTCGGTCCTCCCGGTCAAGGAGTTCGTGGAGGGAAGGTACGTGGTGACGGCGACGGCCCAGGGGGTCATCAAGAAGACGGATCTCATGGAGTACTCCCGGCCGCGGGCGGGCGGCATCATCGCGATGGGCCTGAACGAGGGGGACCAGCTGATCGCCACGGCGATCACGTCGGGGCAGGACGAGATCTTTCTCTCCACCCGGCACGGGATGTCGATCCGGTTCCACGAGGGGGACGTCCGCTCCATGGGGCGGGCCGCCGTGGGCGTCCGCGGGATCGACCTGGGGAAGGGGGACGCGGTCGTCGGCATGGAGATCTTGAGGCCCGAGGGGACGCTCCTCACGGCGACGGAGCACGGGTTCGGCAAGCGCACGGCCATCGAGGAATACCGGGTGCAGACCCGGGGCGGCAAGGGGGTCATCACCCTCAAGGTCACCGAGAAGACCGGGCCCATCGTCGGCGTGACGCAGGTGTCCGAAGGCGACGACGTGATGCTGGTGACCGACTCCGGCAAGATCATCCGGATGGCCGTCGACGAGATCCGCGTCATCGGCCGGAACACCCAGGGGGTCCGCATGATCGGGCTGCAGGAGAACGAGCGCGTCGCCTCGCTGGCCCGGCTGGCGGAAAAGGAAGAATAGGCACGCCGCGGCACCGCGCATCGGCGCCCTCTATGCCGCGCTCCCATTATGACAGGAGGCGTTCCGCGGCCCTCGCGCTGCTCCTGATCGGCCTGGCGGCGCTCCTCCTCCCGTCCTGCTCCGACCCGGCCCGGGAGCGGTTCGAGGCGGCGGAGAAGGCGCTCCAGGAGCAGAAGATGGACGATGCGCTGCTGGGATACCGGTCGATCCCCAGGGATTTTCCCCAGTCCCGGTATGCCCCCATCGCGCTGCTGCGGCAGGGGGAGCTGTTCGGGGATTATCACCGGAACTACCCGGCGGCGCTCGAGGCCTACGATTCGCTCGTCTTCAACTACCCCAGGGCCTCGGAGGCGCCGCGGGCCCTTCTGCGGAAGGGGGAGATCCTTCTCCTGCATTTTCTGGAATTCGCCGCGGCCGCGGAGAGCCTCGAGTCGGTCCGCCGGCAGTTTCCCGGGTTCGCGGCGATGGACGAGGTGCTGCTGCTGCTGGCGAAAGCCTACGCCGGCATGCCGGACCCGCCGCGGCAGGCCGCCGTGCTCACCGAACTGATCGGGAAGTTTCCCGATTCCCCGAGGGCCGCGGAAGGGCGGTGGATGCTGGCCTACGGGTACCTGGCGCAGGGCAAGTTCCTCGAGGCCGACCGGGAATTCCGCAAGCTCCTGTACCTGGCCGCCGACCGCAAATCCGCCGCCCGCGCGCGCTGGGGGATGGCGCAGGCGCTGGAGGGGCTGGGGAGGCTTTCCGCCGCCGTGGAGCAGTACGAGGCGATCGGGAACGACTGGGAGGACCCGGCCTACCTCTCCGAGAAGATCGACCGCCTGAAGAGCCGCTTGAGGGAGCAGTGACCTCCGGGAGGGCGAGAGAACGCCATGGGGAAGCCGACATGAGGAGTGGAAAGGAACCGCGGATCGCCGTCGTGGGGGGCGGCTCGTGGGGGACCGCGTTCGCCGTGATGCTGAGCGAGCGGCATCCCGACGTCTCCCTCTGGGTGCGGGAGCCGGAGGTGTACGCCGAGATCCTCGAAGGACGCGAGAACCGGAGCTTCCTGCCCGGAATCCCCGTGCCCCGGGGGGTCCTGCCGACGACCGACCTGGCCGAGGCCCTGGCCGGACGGGACATCGTGGCCGTCGCGGTCCCCTCCCACCACCTGCGCGCCCTGGCGCGCAGGGCCGCGGAACATCTCCTGCCCGGGTCCTGCGTGGTGTCGCTCGCCAAGGGGGTGGAGAACGGGACGCTGCGGCGCATGACCGAGGTACTCGCGGAGGAGCTGCCGGGCGCCGAAGGCCGGCTGGCCGCCCTTTCGGGGCCGACCTTCGCCCGGGAGGTCGCGGAGGGAAAGCCCACCGGCGCCACGGTGGCGGCGTCGGACGAGCGGGTATCCGCCGCGCTCCAGGCCGCCTTATCCGGGAAGCGGTTCCGGGTCTACGCGGAGACCGACGTGGTCGGTATCGAGACGGGCGGGGCGCTCAAGAACGTGATGGCGATCGCGGCCGGGATGTCCGACGGCCTCGGCTTCGGGCACAACGCCCGCTCGCTATTGATCGCCCGCGGGCTGGCGGAGATCGCCCGCCTGGGGGTGCGCCTGGGGGCGAACCCGCAGACGTTCGCGGGGCTTTCGGGCCTGGGAGACCTGGTGCTGACCTGCACGGGAGACCTGTCGCGGAACCGGACCGTCGGATTGCGCGTCGGAAGGGGAGAGGAGCTGCGGGAAGTCCTGTCGGGGATGACCATGGTGGCCGAGGGGGTCAATACCTCCCGGGCCGCGGTCGACCTGTCCCGGCGGACGGGCGTGCCGATGCCGATCTCCGAACAGGTGTTCCGGATCCTGCACGAGGGGAAGGATGTCCGGGAGGCGGTGGACGAGCTGTTTGCGCGCGCGCTGCGCGCGGAGAGGGACTGATGGCGACGATGGAGCAGAGGGCGTTGAAACAGGAGATCCGGCATCTGTTATCCGGACGGAATGCGGTGCTGCTGGCGCACAATTATCAGCGCGACGAGATCCAGGAGATCGCCGACATCACGGGGGACTCGCTGGGCTTGAGCCAGGAGGCGGCGCGGTCGGGCGCGGAGGTGATCGTTTTCTGCGGCGTGCACTTCATGGCGGAGAGCGCCGCCATCCTGTCGCCGGGGAAGACCGTCCTGCTGCCCCGGATGGATGCCGGATGCCCGATGGCGGACATGATCACGCCGGACGATCTGCGCACCTGGCGCGACGCGCACCCCGGGGCGGTCGTGGTGACCTACGTCAACTCCTCGGCGGAGGTCAAGGCCCTCTCCGACGTCTGCTGCACCTCCGGCAACGCCGTGAACGTCGTGCGGTCGATCCCCGCCGGCAAGGAGGTCTTCATGGTGCCCGACCGCAACCTGGCGCACTACGTGGCGAAGGTTTCCGGGAGGCGGCTCTCGTGGTGGGACGGGTATTGCCCCACCCATGAGCGGCTCTCCGCCGCGGACGCCGCCCGGGCGCGGGAAGCGCACCCGGAGGCGGAGCTGATCGTGCACCCCGAGTGCCGCCCAGAGGTCGTGGCGATGGCCGACGCCGTCCTGTCCACGTCGGGGATGTACGGCTACTGCCGCCGGTCGGCGGCGAAGGAGTTCATCGTGGGCACGGAGATGGGGATCCTCTACCGGCTCCGGAAGGAGAATCCCGGCAAAAAATTCCACCTGGCCTCCCGGGCGCTCATCTGCCCCAACATGAAGCTCACGACGCTCGAGGATGTCCGGGACGCCCTTTCGAGCCTCTCGCCCGTGGTCACCGTCCCGAAGGAGATCCGGGAGAAGGCCTGCGAGGCCCTGGAGGCGATGCTGCGCGTCCCGCGCGACGCCTCCTGAAAGCCCCCGTCTCGGATGTCCCCCCTTACGCCGACCCCGTCCCTTTCCTTCGAGCACCTGGTCCGCGCCCTGGAAACGCGGGGACGGACCTGTCTCCAGGTCCTGCGGGCGCCCGCCGGCGCCCGGTCGTTCCTGGTTGCGACGCTTCTTTCCCGCCTGGCGCGCCCGATCCTGTTTCTCACCCCCACCGTCGCCGAGGCGGAAGAGAGCTTCCGCGAGGTCTCGGCGTACCTCGGGGAGGAGCGATGCGCCCTGTTCCCTTCGGGGGAGGTCGCGCCGTACGAGGCCATGCCCCCCTATGCGCCGGCGGTCCACGACCGGATGCGGGCGCTCTTCCGGATCGGCGGGGAACCCCGGGGAATCCTGGTGGCCCCGATGGAGGCGGTCCTTGAGAAGACGCTCCCCCGGGAGGCGTTCCTCGGGGCGGTGCGCCGGGTCGTCCCGGGGATGGAGATCGACATCGGCCTCTTCTCCCGCCACCTCTCCGAGCTCGGCTATTCGCGCCTTCCCTCGACGGTGGAGGCCGGGGACTTCTCCGTCCGGGGGGGGATCGTGGAGGTCTACAGCCCGGCCCATCCGCTGCCGGCGCGGCTTTCCCTCGACGGCGACCGCGTGGAGTCGATGCGCTGGTTCGACCCGAAGACCCAGCGGACCCGCAGGGAGGGGGGGGAGCTGGTGGTGCTTCCCTGCTCCCAGGTGATCACCCGGCCGGAGTACCTGTCGGCTGCCGCGGCCGCCGCCAGCGAAGAATTCCGGGATGCGATCCGCCAGGGGATCCGGTTCCACGGGGCCGACTCGATGCTTCCCTTCCTCTACGGCCGCGCGGCCTCCGTCTTCGAGTACCTTCCCGAGGACGCCGTCGTCGCGGTCGTCGACGCGGTGTCCTGCAGCTCCCAGGCGCGCAACGCCTTCGCCGAGGCCGAGGAGAATTACCTGGCGTCCGGCCTGGAGAAGGGCATGCCGCCCCCGGCGGAGCTGTTCGTGGCGCCGGAGGAGTTCGTGCGGACGGTCCGCGAGGCCCCCCTCCTGTGCTTCGACTCGCTCGAGGTCGCCCCCTTCGAGCGGAAGGACGCCGTGCGCGGGGAGATCGACGCGCAGGGGAACGAGGATATCCGGAGGAGCACCGCCACCTCCGCCTCAGAGGGGCTGCTGCTGCCGCTGGTCACCGAGGCGAAGGAATGGTGGAAGCGGGGAAGGCGGTTCGTCGTGACCTCGCTTTCCCCCTCCCAGTCCGACCGGATGGAGGAGCTGCTCGGCCGCTACGCCCTTCCCCTGACCTCGGGGGCGACGATGAAGGAATCGCTCGAAGGGGGCAAGGGGATCGCCCTGTGCTGCTCCGAGGCGACCCGGGGATTCCGCCTCCCGGAGCTGGGCGTGGCGGTGGTCACCGAGGTGGAGGTTTTCGGCGAGAAGGCCCGTGTCCGCAGGGGCCGCCGCGAAGCGCCTCCCCCCGCG
>JBLNFH010000133.1:0-3753 GCA_050263475.1 Deltaproteobacteria bacterium | reverse complement strand
CGACGAGAAAAACTACCGGCTCGTCGGCGGCGCCGCGATGGCGTACGGGCACGGGGTCGTGGCGTGGTCCCCGATCGACATCAACATGGCCAAGCAGGTAAACCTCCTCCTGTCCGACATCGGCGTCCCGCCCGACCGGATCCTGATCGATCCGCTTACCGGGGGACTGGGGTACGGGCTGGAATACACCTTTTCGATCGTCGAGCGGATCCGCCTGGCGGGGCTTGCAGGGGACGGGATGCTCGCCCGGCCGGTGCTTTGCCACCTGGGCGACTGCTGGAAGGCGCGGGAGGCCGTGGACGACTCCGAGCCCTCCTGGGGGGACGCCGCGGTCCGGGGACGGCGATGGGAAGAGGCGGCCGGCTGGGCATGCCTGGCGGCGGGGGCGGACCTCCTAGTGTGCAGGCACCCCGCAAGCGTCGCGGCGTTCCGGGGGTGGGCATGGCGCTGACCGCTCTCGAGATCTACAAGCTGCTGCCGAAGACCAACTGCAAGGACTGCGGGTGCTCCACCTGCCTCGCGTTCGCGATGCTGCTGGCGTCCGGGAAGGCGGAGATCGGGAAGTGCGGACACGCCTCCGCGGAGGCGAAGCAGATTCTGGGCGACGCCGCCGCGCCCCCCCTCCCCAGGGTCGTCGCGGGTACCGGCGAACGGGCCGTCACCCTGGGAGACGAGGTCGTCCTGTTCCGGCACGAGAAGACCTTCTACCATCCCACGGCGATCGCGGTGTCGGTTTCCGATGCGCTTCCCGAGGGACCCTTCCGGGAGCGTCTGCGCGGCATCTCGGCGCTCTCCTTCGAACGGGTCGGGCAGGCGCTGTCCGTCGACCTGGTGGCGGTGCGCTGCGGATCGGGCGACCCGGCGCGGTTCGCGAAGGCCGCGGCGGCGGCGCATGCCGCCTGCGGAAAGCCGCTGCTGCTTTCCGGCCCGTGCGCCGCCCTCGCGGCGGCGGTCAGGGAAGTGGGACCGTACCGGCCGCTGCTCTCCCCCCCGCCCGCGGAGGCGGAGAACGGCGCGAGGCTCGCGGCGGCGGAGAAGCTCCCCCTGGTGGTGCGCGCGGCGGGGATCGACGGGCTGGCGAAGGCGCTCGCGGCCGCGCGCGCGGCGGGAGCGACCGATCTCGTCGCCGATCCGATGCCCGCTGACGCGCCGCAGGCCGTCGCCGATTCCATCTTCCTGCGCCGGCTCGCCATCACGCACCGCGCGAGGGAGGTCGCGTACCCGACCGCATTCGATCTCGGGCAGGGGTTCCCGCAACCGTTCGCGGCCGCATGTCTCCTCGTGCCGAAATACGGCTCGCTGCTGGTGCTCGATACCGCGGACCCCGCGGAGATCCTGCCGATCCTCACGCTGCGCCAGAATATCTTCACCGACCCGCAGCGGCCGATCCAGGTGGAGCCGGGGATCTACCCCATCGGGAAGGTCGCCCCTTCCTCTCCGGTCGTCGTCACCACCAATTTCTCCCTGACCTATTTCACGGTGCGCGGCGACATCGAGTCGGCGAAGACCCCCGCGTACCTGCTGATCGCGGAATGCGACGGCATGTCGGTTCTCACCGCATGGGCCGCGGGGAAATTCACCGCGGAGAGCATCTCGAGAATCCTCTCGGAGAGCGGCATCGCCGAGCGGGTCGGGCACCGGACCCTCATTCTCCCCGGGATGGTGGCGCGCCTTTCGGGGAAGATCGAGGAGCTCGCACGGTGGCGCGTCCTCGTGGGACCGCAGGAGTCCTCCGCGCTCCCCTCCTATCTCCGCCGGCTTCCGCCGGCGGCGTTCGCGGCCGCCCATGGGTGATTCCGCAGGCGGGCGCCTCCGGTTTCTCCCGGAATGCGTCTCCGCCCCCCTTTCCCCCGGAGAGACGATTCTCGCCCACGCCCTGCGGGCAGGGGTTCCCCTTTTGGCCCCGTGCGGCGGCGAAGGGCGATGCGGCAAGTGCCGCGTCGCCGTCGCGGGGGAATCGCAGGGGGGAGACGATCCCGGGATCCTCTCCAGGGAGGACCAGCGGGCGGGGATCCGCCTCGCCTGCCGCTGCACCCCCCTCTCGGGCGACCTGGATGTCACGGTGCTGCCGGAGAGCCGCCCCGCCAGGCTGTCCGCCTACATCGAGGGGAGGGAGATGGACGAGGAGGGCTCGCGCTGCGCCCTGCACCTGGTCCCCGACAAGGGAATCCCCCTGGGGGTGGCGCTCGACGTCGGCACGAGCACCCTGGCGGGGGCCCTGATCGACCTTCGGGACGGGACCATCCTGGCGCGCACGGCCGGGGACAACCCGCAGATGGCCTGCGGGGAGGACCTGATCTCGAGGATCGTCTTCGAGGAAGAAACCCCCGGCGGGCTTGCCTTCCTGCGCCGTCTCCTCCTGGGGGGACTGGACCGGCTGATCGCCTCGCTGCTCTCCTCCTCTCCCGAACCGGGCAAGATCGTGGAGATCGCCGCCGCGGGGAACACGGTCCTCTCGCACATCCTCTACGGGGTGTCCCCCGCGCCCCTCCGGCGGCCTCCCCATCGTCCCGCCATGAAGGAGTACCCCGTGAAGACCGGTAGGGACCTTGGCGTTTCCAACGCCCCTTCCGCCCGCGTCCGGATCTTCCCCTCCCTCGGGGGATTCGTGGGCGGGGACATCGTCGCGGGGATGCTGGCCTCCGGCATGCATCGGTCGGAAGCGGTTTCGCTCCTGTTCGACGTGGGGACCAACGGCGAAGTCGCGCTGGGCAACCGGGAGTTCCGGATCGCCTGCTCCTCCTCGGCGGGCCCGGCGTTCGAGGGAGGGGAAGTCGCCTGCGGCATGCGCGCCTATCCCGGGGCGATCGAATCGGTGCGGATCGACCCTGCGACCCTGGCTGCCGAGTGGACCGTGATCGGCGGCAGGAAGCCCGCCGGGGTGTGCGGGTCGGGCATCCTCGACCTGGTGGCGGAGCTCTTCAAGGCGGGGCTCATCGACCGCACGGGCCGTTTCGTCCCCCGGACCGGGGCCCCGTTCGTCGATACCGCGCGCGGGATCGCCTACCTCCTCGTGGAAGCGGGCAGAAGCGCCGCCGGGACGGACATCGCCTTCACGGCCTCCGACCTGAAAAGCGTCATACGGACCAAGGCGGCGCTGTGCGCCGCGGCGGACGCCCTCCTCCGGGCGGTGGGGCTCTCCCGGGAAGAGGTGGAGCAGGTCTACATCGCGGGAGGATTCGGCAATTTCCTCGACCTGCGGTCGGCGATGACGATCGGGCTCTTTCCGCCCTTCCCGCTCAAGAAGTTCGTCCCCTTAGGAAACGCGTCCCTGGCCGGCGCGATCGGGGTGCTGCGCAACCGGAAACGGTGGGAGGAGGCCTCCGCCCTCGCGCCTTCGACGGCCTACCACGACCTGTCCTCCGACCCCGGCTTCATGGAACTCTACCAGCGGGCCCTCTTCCTTCCCCATACGGATGCCGAAAGCTACCGCCTGCCTCTCTCTCCGGAGATCGCCAGGTGAACGCCGATTTCCCCCCGTTCCTGGCCACCGGCGTGGGCAGCCTGCCGCACACCGATCCCGCGAAGGCCGTGCGCCTCGTCCTTTCGTCTTTCCGCTACGTCCCCTGCTGGCCCCAGCTGCCGCGCCGGACCTTTCTCGAGAGCATGTACGTCCAGTACGCGGCAGGGCTTCCGGGGGCGTCGATCGAGGGCGACCGTCTCTACGTGGAGGGCGGGGAGGAAGCCCTCGGCGACACGGAGAATTTCTACGAGCGGTTCCTTTCCGGGGACGCCGCCTCCTTCTCCATACCC
>JBLNFH010000132.1:0-4139 GCA_050263475.1 Deltaproteobacteria bacterium | reverse complement strand
AGCGGAGGCCAAGACGATCCGTGCGGATGTGGTCGCGATCGACCAGCCGATCGTGTTCAACCGGCTGGGCACGTTCAACCCGGTCGGAATGGTGTACGCCCTCCGGCAGGATGTCGTTATCCTGGGGCAGTCCGCGGGCTTTCCGACGGGGCAGGGTTTCCTGGGATTCCCCGACGGCACCCCGATCGCCCGGACGGGACTGCCCGACAGCCAGCTTGCCGGGCAGGTTGCTTTACGGCCCGATAAGCGGCCCCGCCCGATCGTCCTGCGGATGAACGTGGGCGACACGCTCGAGGTCCGCTTCGCCAACCTGCTCAATCCCTCGCGGGTCCGCAACGACATGCCCGCGGACCGGCATGCCAGCTTCCACCCGCTGGGGCTTTCGCCGGCGGAGTCGATCCTGGATGACGGCTCCTTCGTGGGTTCGAACCCGGGAGGCCTTCTGGCTCCCGGGCAATCGAGGACGTACAAGTGGATGGTCCGACCCCCGAATCCGGGGGAGGCGGGCAACGAGGGGGAGCAGGCGTACCTCGTGGTGAGCCACGGGTCGATCTTCGGAGGCGAGGGGCTGGACCAGAGCCGCGCCACCGGCCTGTTCGGCGTCGTCGCCGTGGAGCCGGTCGGGTCGTGGTACTACCGGAGCCAGGTGACGGAAGAGGAGCTGCGGCTGGCCACCCGGAAAAACCCGGACGGATCCTTGGCGCACACCGCCGACGGCCACCCCGTCATGGACTACAACGCCAGGTACCCGTCGGACTGCGCGGGCGGCCCCGACGCGCCGCAGGGAGGCGGGGACGGCGTGTGGTGCAGGGAGGGGAAGGCGGGCCTCCCCGTCCTCTCGATGCTGAACGACCCGGACGGCCCGGGCCCCCTGCCGCCGGAGGTCGTCCACACCGACATCAACGCGATCATCGCCTACACGGACGACGGGCGGCTCGACCTCAACGTCTCGAGCGGGAAGTTCCCCCCATCGACCTATCCGCTGGAGATGAAGGGAAAGAACAACCCGGTGTATCCCAATCGCCTCGAGCCGTTCCGGGAGCTGACCTCGGTCTACCACGACGAGGCGCAGGTGATCCAGGCGTTCCAGGGGTTCTTCCTCGACCCGGTCTTCTCCTTCACGCTCCACAGCGTCCGGGACGGCTTCATGATCAACTACGCCTCCGGCGGGATCGGATCGGAGATCCTCGCCAACCGGCTCGGCGTCGGTCCGATGCACGACTGCCTGAATTGCGCCTACGAGGAATTCTTCCTCTCCTCCCACGCGGTGGGGGATCCGGGGATGAACGTGGACGTCCCGGCCGACGCGGGCCTCCTGAACCTGGCCCCCGGCCAGCAGGTCCCTCCGGGATACTCGGGCCCGAAGGCCACCAGGGCCTTCTACCCCGACGACCCGAGCACGGTCCACCACGTGTACCAGAGCGACTTCGTCAAGATCCGGAACCTCCATGCGGGGCCGAAGGAGCACCACATCTTCCACCTCCACAACCACCAGTGGCTGTTCAACCCCAACGACGACAACTCCAACTACCTCGACGCCCAGGGGATCGGGCCCGGTTCGAGCTACACTTACGAGCTCGTGTTCGGAGGGTCGGGGAACCGGAACAAGTCGCTGGGGGATTCCATCTACCACTGCCACTTCTATCCGCATTTCGCCCAGGGGATGTGGACCCACATCCGCCACCACGACGTCTTCGAGGGGGGGACCCGCCTGGAGGCGAGCGGCGACCCGAACGACCCGGCCGCCTTCCACACCCTGCCGTTCGCGCTGCAGGACGGCACCCCCGCGCTGCTCGACCCGGCCACCGGTTCGCGGGCACGGGCGCTCCCCGACGGCGAGATCGCGGCGGGGACGCCGATCCCGGCGATCGTCCCCCTTCCGGGAAAGCCGATGGCCCCATTGCCGGGCAGGGTGGAGGTGGTTCCGAACCCGAGCATGACCACCGCGTCGGTGTTCCACCCCGAAGCCCCGGGGGCGCAGGTGCCGACCGGGAGTCTCGCCAAGGTGATCGACCGCGGCGTCAACCCCGGGTACCCCTTCTTCATCGCCGGGATCGAGACCACCGTGGGGCAGCGGCCTCCCACGCCGCCCCTGGACATGCAGCCGGACCCGGCGAACCCGGCGAACGGCGGCTGGGACGGCGGGCTGCCCCGGCACTCCATCGGCGGGATCGTCGCCGCAGGGCGGGTGACGGACTCCGCCGGAAACCCGGTGCCCGCGTACGAGGCGACCGAGTCCCGTCTCGACTTCTCCAAGGTGGTCCATCGCGCCCAGCCGGTCTTCTACCCGGAGGACGGCACCGACGTGGAGAAGGCGGCGATGGCGTATCATGCGCAGAAGTTCCACGACACGTTCCGGCCGGACGGCACCCCCGCCACCGGCGCTTCGGGGTACCGCACGAACGGCCAGCCTCCCCAGCCCAGCGCGCCCTACGCGGAGCCGTGCGTCGACGACGACGGCAACCTCATCCAGGCGGGCGTCGCCGCGCATTTCTTCGACGGCACCGGCGGGAAAACCTTTACCGGGATCCCTCGGTTCGGGGCGAACAATCCCAGGGTCTACAAGGGGGTCGACATCCAGTTCGACGCCGTCTTCAACAAGGCGGGGTGGCACTTTCCCCAGGAGCGGATCATCACCCTATGGGACGACGCGGTGCCGACGATCGACCACATCCGCCCGCCCGAGCCCCTCGTGATGCGCCAGAACGCCCTGGACTGCGTGAAATACCTGCACACGAACCTGGTCCCGGAGGTGTACGAGCTGGACGACTTCCAGGTCCGCACCCCCACCGACGTCATCGGTCAGCACATCCACCTGCCGAAGTTCGAGGTGATCTCCTCCGACGGATCGGGAAACGGATGGAACTACGAAGACGGCACGCTGTCGCCGGGAGCGGTCCGGGAGAGAATCGCCGCGATCAATGCCTATAACCACGCGCCAGGGCTGACCCCGGTGTCCCACCCGGCCAGCTCCTGCGCACCGGGGGGGAGCGGCGACCTCGTCCCGTGCGCGCATCCCTTCTTCGGGCGGTTCAACAAGCCCGAGTGGATGGGAGCCCGCACCACGATCCAGCGCTGGTTCTCCGACCCCGTCATCAATGCCGAAAAAGTGGAGCGGGGGCTGGGGATCACCTTCACCCACGACCATTTCGGCCCGTCGACCCACCAGCAGATCGGGCTCTACGGAACGATCATCAACGAGCCCGTGGACTCCGTATGGGTCCACAACGAGACCGGGAAGACTCTGGGGAACAACGCGAACGCGACGGAGTACAACGACAGCGTTCTGGCGGCGGCCATCGGGACGCGCACCGACGGCGGCCCCACGAGCTGGCAGGCGGCGATCCTCACCTCCGACCTGGACGGGGACGGCGTGAACGACAGCTACCGCGAGTTCTTCCTGGAGTTCCAGGATTTCCAGGCGGCCTACGAAGCGGGGACGAACGTCGGCGGCCGCGATGCGCAGGGGAACGTGATCCGTCCCACCTCCGACACGTTCCGGGCGGCGATCAACCCGCCGTTCAAGCAGGATTCGATCGTGTCGCCGCGGGACCCCTTCCTTCTCGGGCTGAACCCGGACCTTGCACGATATGCGCAGACCTGCCCGGGCTTCCAGGTGCGGCCGTGCCCGGAAGCGATCTCCGCGGACGATACCGGCACGTTCGTGGTCAACTACCGGAACGAGCCGGCGGGACTGCGCGTCTTCGACCCGAACGCCCCCGGGCCCGACGGCCTTCCCGGCGCCCAGGCGGCGGGCCAGGCGGGCGACCTCGCGTTCGTCCTCTCCTCGAACGTGACCCGTGCGATCCCCGCGCTCAACGTCCAGCCGGACGGGCCGGGATCTCCCACCCACTACCGGATCCGGCCCACCCAGGACCAGAGGCCGCTCGATCCCTATACCCTGAACGTGCGCGCCCAGACGGGCGACCGCGTCCGGATCAAGCTCCAGGTGGGCGCCACGGAGGAAGGGCACAATCCCACTCTCCACGGCCTGAAGTGGACCCAGGCGGGGTCCAGCTTCGGCACCGCCCCCAACTCCGGCTGGCGCAACAGCCAGTCGTTCATGGGGATTTCGGAGCAGTTCACGCTCAACACGCCCATCTACGCCGACCTGGGGCAGTCGACCAATGTGGCCGATT
>JBLNFH010000131.1:0-3127 GCA_050263475.1 Deltaproteobacteria bacterium | reverse complement strand
GAGGGGAAAGATCCAGTCATCGGGCCGGAGATCGTGGCAGACTCCGACGACGACGGCCTCCTGGCCCTTCCCGGAATAGATCCCTCCGTGGACCTTGCCCTGCTTGTCCAGCGCGGAGACCCTGCCCTCGAACTCCCGGATGAGTCGAAGCCAGAAATAGAGTTCCCGCTCCTTCTGCTCGGTCATGCCTCCTCCGCCGCGTCAGATGTCGATCGCCTCGCCGCCCAGCATCAGCGCCGCCTCCCGGATCGCCTCCGGGAGCGTCGGGTGGGGGTGAACGGTCCTGCCGATCTCGTGGAACGTCGCCTCGACGGTGCGCGCGAGGGCCAGCTCGGAGATCATGTCCGGCGCCCCGTACCCGATGATGTGGCAGCCGATCACCTCGCCGAAGCGCTCGTCCGCGATCATCTTCACGAACCCCTCCGTGTGCCCGGCCGCCACGGCGCGCCCCAGGGCCGTGAAGGGGAATTTCGACACCTTGACGGGAATCCCGCGCCTGCGCGCCTCCTCCTCGGAGAGCCCGATCGTGGCGACCTCGGGCTGGCAATAGATGCACGCCGCGATCTTTTCCGGATCGGGCCGGCGGGTCGCCAGCCCGGCGATCATCTCCACCGCCGCGACCCCCTCCGCGGAAGCCTCGTGGGCAAGGAGCATCCCCCCGATCACGTCGCCGATCGCACGGATCGTCGGGCAGGCCGTGCGGAAGCTGTCGTCCACCTGGATGAAGCCGCGCTCGAGCCGCACACCGCACGCCTCCAGGCCCAACCCTTCCGTCAGCGGCTTCCGGCCTACCGCCACCAGGACCTTCTCGGC
Source organism: Deltaproteobacteria bacterium (assembly GCA_050263475.1). Classification (GTDB taxonomy): domain Bacteria; phylum Desulfobacterota; class Deferrimicrobia; order Deferrimicrobiales; family Deferrimicrobiaceae; genus FEB-35. The sequence goes on along the minus strand of JBLNFH010000131.1, from coordinate 2,314 downwards.
GGGCAGCGCCTCCTCTTTCCCCCCGACGGAGACGGTGATCGTCCCGCGTGCCTTGTCGAGCGCTTTCGCGGTGGCAGACACCAGAACGCGGATCCCGCGCTTGCGGAACGATTTCGCCAGCTCCTCGGCCACTTCCCGGTCGACGCGGGGCAGGAGCTGGTCCATCATCTCGATGACGGTCACCTCGGCGCCGAAGGTCCGGTAGACGTAGGCGAACTCCACCCCGACGGCCCCGCCGCCCAGCACGGCGACGGATCGGGGCAGCGATTCCTGCGCCAGCGCATCGTCGCTGGTGAGGACCGTGGTCCCGTCCGGCTCGATCCCGGGAAGACCCCGCACCGCGGTGCCCGTCGCCACCAGGATGTTGGCGGCCTGCAGCTCTTCCTCGCCCGCGCGGACGGTGCCGGGGGATGCGATTGCCGCGTTTCCGGTGATACACTCGATACCGTTTTTCTTGAACAGGTAGGAGACGCCGCGCGACATCCGGTCGGCGACCTTCCGGCTGCGGCGGATCACCTCCGCGTAATCGGCCGACAGCCCCTGGCAGGCGATCCCGTACGACGCCGCGTTCTTCATCTCCTCGTACAGGCCGGCGCACTTGAGGATAGCCTTGGAGGGGATGCATCCCCAGTTGACGCACACCCCGCCCGGGCGGTCCCGCTCCACAACCGCCACCCGCATTCCGAGCTGCGCCGCGCGGATCGCGGCGACGTAGCCGCCGGGCCCCGCGCCGATCACGACCAGGTCGAACTGTCTCATGGTGTCCTCACTCCGCGCCCAGCGCCTCGATCTGGAGGATGACGTCGTTCATGAACCGCGTTGCCGCGCCGCCGTCGATCAGCCGGTGATCGAAGGACAGGCTCAGGTACATCATGTCCCTGGACACGATTTCGTCTCCCCGCACGACCGGCCGGCGGACGATCTTGTGCACCCCGAGGATGGCCGCCTCCGGGATATGGATCACCGGGTAGCTGAACAGTCCGCCGATCGACCCGATGCTGGTCACCGTGAACGTGCCTCCGCCGAGGTCGGAAGGGGATAGTTTCCCTGCGCGGGCCGCACCCGACAGGCGCTCGATCTCGCGGGAAAGCTCGACGATCGTCTTGTCGCCGGCATCCCGGAGGACCGGGACGACCAGCCCGTCCTCGGCATCCACGGCAATCCCGATGTGGTACTCCTTCTTGAGAACGACCTCCTCCCTCTCCTCGTCGAGGGATGCGTTCAGCGCGGGGTGGACGCGCAGGGCGGTCACGACCGCCTGGACGATGAACGGCAGGATCGTGATCTTGACCCCTTCGCGCGCCCCGATCTCCCGGAGTGTCCCCCGCATCGCCAAAAGGTTCGTCGCGTCGACTTCGTCGACCAGGAGCGCATGGGGGATGGTGGTTTTGGAGAGAACCATTTTCTTCGCCGCCGCACGGCGTTTGCCGCGGAAGGGGATGCGCTCCACCAGCGGTTTCGTCCCGGCGGCGGCGGAAACGCCGGCCGCGGCCGCGCGGACGTCCTCCTCGGTCACCCGCCCCGCGGGGCCGGATCCGGCGACCATCGACAGGTCCACCCCCAGGTCCTTGGCAAGCTTGCGGACGACCGGGGTGGCCAGGACCTCCCCCGCCTGCGCGCGGGGGGCGGGAGCGCCGCCGGGGGCACCCGGTTCCGGGTGTCCCGCGGCAGACCCTTCCTTTTCCTTCGTTGCAGGCGGTTCGGTGACCGCACCGGCAACCTCGATGAGGGCGATTGCCTCCCCTACCTTCACGATGCGGCCGGGTTGCGCCAGGATCCTGGCCAGCACCCCGCTCACGGGAGAGGGGATCTCGACGTTGGCCTTGTCGGTCAGTACCTCCACCAACAGGTCGTCCTCCTTGACCGACGCCCCTTCCGGCACCAGCCACCGGACGATCTCCCCCTCCGCCACCCCCTCCCCGACGTCGGGCAACCGCAGTTCGAAAGCCATTCGGAGACCTCTTCCAGGGAAATCGCAGCCTTACTTAAATCATATTCCGAATTATGGATGAACCGGTGCGAAATTCCGTTACGGCTTGATCATCACCATCTTGATGTTGGTCATCTCCTCGACGGCGAACCGCACGCCTTCCCGGCCCAGCCCGCTCATCTTGTTCCCGCCGTAGGGCATGTGGTCGACCCGGAAGATCGAGGTGTCGTTGATCATCACCCCGCCGGCGTTGATCCGGTCGATGGCGTAGAACGCCTTGCGGATGTCGCCGGTGTACACCCCCGCCTGGAGACCGTAGGGGGAATCCTCGACCATCCGCACCGCGTCCTCGAACGTCTCGTACTCGTACAGGGAGACGAGGGG
>JBLNFH010000130.1:0-2682 GCA_050263475.1 Deltaproteobacteria bacterium | reverse complement strand
GGCATCCCATCCCGACAAGGTGGCGGTGATCACGCCGGAGACCGGGGGGCAGGAATATACCTACCGGTGGCTGGAGGAGAAGTCGTCGTGCCTGGCGGCTTCCCTCGCGCGCCTGGGGCTTGCGCCGGGCGACCGCGCGGCGCTCTGGATGAAGAACAGCGTGGAGTACATCCTCTCCTTCTACGGGATCCTGAAGGCGGGCGGGATCATCGTGCCCGTCAGCACCCATTACGGGGAGAAGGAGGTTCTTCACCAGATCTCCGTGACAGGAGCGGCGGCGATGATATCCACGGAGGACCGGTATGCCCAGGCGCCCGGCCTCTTCTCCGGCGGCGCCCCGTCCCTGAGGTTCCTGGTGACGGACGGCAACGGCCAGGAAGGCGGCGGGCGGATCGGTTTTCCCTCCCTCCTCGACGGGACATCCTCTCTCGACCGCTCCATCGGGGCGGACCCGCGGGAATCCATCGCCGTCCTCCCCTTCTCCAGCGGGACGACGGGGCTTCCCAAGGGGGTCATGCTCACCCACGCGAACCTGGTGAGCAACCTGTACCAGGTGTCGCAGGCCCACGAGGTGACGCACGAGGACCTGTTCCTGAACCAGCTTCCCTTCTTCCACATCTACGGCATGACGGTCCTCATGGGGGCATCGATCCTGGCGGGTGCGACGCAGGTCCTGGCAAGCCGCTTCCGGCCGGTCGACGAGTTCCTCTCGCGCTTCGAGGCGTACCGTCCCACGCTCTTTTTCACGGTCCCCCTGATCCTCCAGGAGTTCTGCCACCATCCGAACGTGCCGGGCATGGACTGGAGCCGGCTGCGCTACGTGAACACGGGAGGCGCGCCCCTTTCCCCCGAACTGCAGGAGCGGTTCACCCGGATGACCGGCGTCCCCGTCATGCAGGGGTACGGCCTCACCGAGTCCTCCCCCACCACCCATGTCAACCCGCTCGACCGGATCCGGGTGGGTTCCATCGGGACGCCGCTCTCGCTCACCGAGGATCGCATCGCCGACCCGGAGACGGGGCAGGAACTCCCCGAGGAGACGGTCGGAGAGCTCTGGATCCGCGGGCCCCAGGTGATGAAGGGATATTTCGGCGACCCGGAGGCGACCGGCCGGACCCTGGCGGACGGGTGGCTGCGGACGGGCGACCTGGCGCGCAGGGACGGGGACGGATACGTCTTCATCGTCGACCGGCTCAAGGAGCTGATCAAGTGCAAGGGGTTCCAGGTGGCGCCGGCGGAGATCGAGCACATCCTGGTCGGGCACCCCGGCATCCGCGACGCGGCGGTGATCGGGCAGCCGCACCCGGAATTCGGGGAGGTCCCCGTCGCTTTCGTGGTGCTGAAGGAGGGCGCGCGCCTGTCCCCCGAAGAGGTGATCGACTACGCGGCGAAGGGACTGGCGAAGTATAAACGGCTGGCGCGGGTGTGGTTCACGGATGCAATCCCGAGGGGCGCTTCGGGCAAGATCCTGCGCCGGGTGCTGAAGGAACATCCGCCGGGGTAGAATACCAAAAAGTACCTTGAAGGAGATCCGCATGAAAGAAGCCTGGATCATCGACGCCATCCGCACGCCGATCGGGAAGCACGGGGGAAGCCTGTCGCAGGTCCGCCCCGACGACCTGGCGGCGGTCGCGCTGAAGGCATTGCTCGAACGCACGAAGGTGCCCGCCTCCGAAGTGGAGGACGTCTACATGGGGTGCGCGAACCAGGCGGGAGAGGACAACCGGAACGTGGGCCGGATGGCGCTCCTCCTGGCGGGCTTCCCCCTCGACGTGCCGGGCTGCACCGTGAACCGGCTCTGCGGCTCGGGGCTCGAGGCGGTGGCGAACGCCGCGCGGGCGGTGATGCTCGGAGAAGCCGACGTCTACATCGGGGCGGGCGTCGAGTCGATGACCCGCGCCCCGTGGGCGATGCCGAAGGCGGAGGCGGGATATCCGCGGGGGAACGTGACGGTCTTCGACACCTCCCTGGGCTGGCGCTTCACCAATCCCAGGCTGGAGCAGATGGGCCATACCGACAGCCTCGGCATGACGGCGGAGAACCTCGCGGAGATGTACGGGATCTCCCGGGAAGAGCAGGACCGGTTCGCCTTCCGCAGCCAGAAGAAAGCGGCGGCGGCGATCGACGCCGGCGCGTTCAAGGGGGAAATCGTGCCGGTGCAGACGAGGAAGGCGCTCTTCGATACCGACGAGGGGCCGAGGCGGGACACCTCCCTCGAGAAGCTGGCGTCGCTTTCCCCCGCGTTCAAGAAAGGCGGGACGGTGACCGCGGGGAACTCCAGCACCCTGAACGACGGGGCCGCGGCCGTCCTGGTGACGTCGAAGGAGTACGCGCGGGCCCACGGGCTTGCGCCCCTTGCCAAGGTGCGGTCGATCGGCGTGGCGGGCGTCCCCCCGAGGATCATGGGGTTCGGTCCGGTGCCGGCGGCCCAAAAAGCGCTGGAACGGGCCGGCATCGCGATGGGGGACATCGGCCTAATCGAGCTCAACGAGGCGTTCGCCTCCCAGTCCCTCGCGGTGTTCAAGGGCTGGGGGATGGATTTCGAGGACGATCGGGTCAACGTGAACGGCGGGGCGATCGCCCTGGGCCACCCCCTGGGATGCTCCGGTGTGCGCCTCCTCACCACCCTCGTCCACGAGCTGCGGCGGCGGCCCGAGGTTCAGTTCGGGCTCGCAACGATGT
>JBLNFH010000129.1:0-7793 GCA_050263475.1 Deltaproteobacteria bacterium | reverse complement strand
GGCCAGCCGCTCCTCGATCTTCAGCTCTTCGGGCGCCTGGTTCTCCATGCCCAGCGGGATCTCCTCTTCCCCCCGGGCGGCCTCCGCCTCCTCGTCGGGGGGAACCTCCTCCTGGGATTTGAGCATTTCGGTGAGCCCCTGGTAGTCCACGCGATTGACCCAGATCCGCGACACTTTCTCCCGCAGCATCGCGTGTTCGAGTCCGCCCTCGTCCTGGATCTGCTGGATGTCCCGGTTGAGGATGCCGAGAAAGATGATCATCTCGGAAGCTTTCAGGTCGGGAAGGAAGATGATCTTGCCGGCGCGCCGAAGGTAGAGCTCCCGGTTCAGGTCCGCAACCGTTTTGTTGGCGACGGGCAGCGCCGCTTCCTTATACAATAAGGCATTCTTGGTTACGTCGATTTCCAGCCCCGTCTCCGGCAGCGGGATCTCCTCGAAATCGGCGATGATCTTGGAGATGGCCTGGATCAGGGCCGGGTGTCCGGGGGGGTAGAAACTGACGCTTTTCAGTCCCTTGGCGAGCTCGGAGACGGCGTGGCAGATTCTTTGTATCAGCTCGCCTTCTGGCATTTCCGCTGTGCTTCCTCCGCAAAATGCAAAAGTCGTTTTATTTGTTACGGACATTTTATTATAAATGTAAAATTGATAACCTAGATATGCCTATCTTTCAAGTCAAACGTTTTCCGGGGAAATGGTTCTGGAGGGCGATCGCCTCGGGATGCGGGGTCGGATTCGCGCCCCGTATTCCCGGCACCCTCGGGACGCTCCTGGCGTTGCCCCTGTGGTTCCTGGGGGGCGGATCGGGCATGGCCCATTTCGGCATCCTCGCGGCGGTGGTCCTGCTGTCGATTCCGGCGGCGCGCGTGGAGATCCGGGAAACGGGCATCAAGGATCCCCCCTCGGTGGTGATCGACGAGGTGGCGGGAATGCTGCTGGCCGCCACGGGGATCCCGTGGGGATGGAAGCCCGCCGTGCTGCTGTTCCTCCTGTTCCGGTTCTTCGATATCCTGAAATTCGGACCCGTGGCCTGGGCGGACGCGCGGGAAGGACCGATCTATGTCGTCGCGGACGACCTTGCGGCAGGGGTGTATGCCAACCTGGCCTACCGGGGGATCCTGTGGCTGTCCGGCTGATCCGGGAGCTGGCGGAGCGCTTGGGAGCGTCCCTCTCGGGAGGGGAGCGCCTGCTGTCCATCGCCGAATCGTGCACCGGCGGGAGCCTGTGCGCGGCGATTACGGATATACCGGGGAGCTCGCGGTACTTCCTCGGGGGGGTGGTGGCCTATCGCAACGAGGTCAAGACGAAGGCGATCGACGTTCCGGAGGACCGGATCCTGTCCGAAGGCGCGGTAAGCGAGCCGGTGGCGATATCGATGGCGGAGGGGGTGAGGCGCCGCTTCGGTGCGGATATCGGGGTCGGCGTTACCGGCATCGCCGGGCCGGGGGGAGGAACGAAGGAGAAGCCGGTGGGCACGGTATGCCTCGGAATCTCCGCGGAGGGGGTCCGGTTTTCGGCCAGGAGGAGATTTGCCGGAGACCGCGAAGCCGTCCGCAACCAGGCGGTGGTCTGGGCCCTGGAGGAGCTTCTCCGGCGGATGCCCGCCGAACGGGAGAGGAAGGAATGAGAGCGTTCATCGGGATCGGCCTGTCCCCGGAATGCCGGCGGGCGATCGCGGATGCGGTATCCCCCTTCCAGTCGCGCCGCCTCCCCGTTTCGTGGACGCCCGAGCCGAATCTGCATGTGACGCTGAAATTTCTCGGCGAGATCCCCCCGGACCAGGTGGAGGAGATCGCCTCCCTGCTCCATGCCGCCGGGCAGGGGATCCCCCCCTTCGATCTCCTCGTGGAGGGAGCGGGAGGGTTCCCTTCCCTGCGCTCTCCCCGGGTACTATGGGTCGGAATCCGGGAACCGCTTGAATTGGTCGGCGAGTTGCATGAGAATATGGAAAACGCGCTTTCCGGCGCAGGTTTCCCGCGCGAGGGGAGGCCGTTCCACCCGCACATCACGGTCGGCCGAGCAAGAGGCAGGATCCCACCGGCGTGGGGAGCGGAATATTCCAGGGGCTTGTCCGGGCGACGGTTCGGGACGGTCGGGGTAAGTTCGTTCCAGCTGTACGAAAGCCGGCTGTCTCCGCGGGGAGCGGCGTACGCCGTTCTGCGCGACATCCCTCTCCCGCGGGAGCCGGAGAGAACGGAGTGAGAGGAGAAAGGGAAATGAGCCAGGATCCGAACCGCAGGAAGGCGCTCGAGATGGCGCTTTCGGCGATCGAAAAGAATTACGGCAAGGGCGCGATCATGCGGCTCGGGGCCGACACCCCCGCGAAGGACGTCCCGGTGATCCCCACGGGAGCCCTCTCCCTCGACGTGGCGCTGGGGATCGGCGGGATCCCTCGCGGGCGGGTGACCGAGATCTTCGGCCCGGAATCGTCCGGAAAGACCACGCTGGCGCTCCACATCGTCGCGGAGGCGCAGCGTACAGGGGGAATCGCCGGGTTCATCGACGCGGAGCACGCCCTGGACCTGGGCTACGCGAGAAAGCTGGGGCTGAACACCGAGGATCTTCTGATCTCCCAGCCGGACACGGGGGAGCAGGCCCTGGAAATCGCGGAAATGCTGGTGCGAAGCGGGGCGCTCGACGTCCTGGTCGTCGACTCGGTCGCGGCGCTCGTCCCCAAGGCCGAGATCGAGGGGGAGATGGGCGACGCGCACATGGGGCTCCAGGCGCGCCTGATGTCCCAGGCGCTGCGCAAGCTCACGGCGACGATCAGCAAGTCGCAGACGGCGGTGATCTTCATCAACCAGATCCGAATGAAGATCGGCGTGATGTTCGGGAACCCGGAAACGACGACCGGGGGCAACGCGCTCAAGTTCTACGCCTCCGTCCGGATGGACATCCGCCGCGTGACGCAGATCAAGAAGGACGACGAGGTCATCGGAAGCCGGACCCGCGTCAAGGTGGTCAAGAACAAGCTCGCCCCCCCCTTCCGGGAAGCGGAGTTCGACATCCTCTACGGCGAGGGGATCTCGCGGGAGGGGGATCTGCTGGACATTGGCACGGACCTCGAGATGATCGAGAAGAGCGGCTCGTGGTATTCCCTGGACGGGGAGCGGATCGGCCAGGGTAGGGAGAACGCCCGGATCTTCCTGAAGGAGCATCCGGAAGTCGCCGCCGACCTGCGGAAAAAGATCCTGGTCCACTACGGCATCGGGGAAGCCGGCCGCGCGGTGCAGGAAGGAGCGACCTGATTGGAACTGAACGACATCCTCAAGGCGGCCATCCGCCACGGCGCATCCGACGTCCACCTGAAGGCGGGGCTGTTGCCCGTTTTCCGGATCAACGGCAAGCTCGTCCCCCTCAAGATACCGGAGCCGCTCAAGCAGGAAGAGATTTCGCAGATGAGCGCGAGCATCCTGACCGAGGAGCAGCGCAGGAAATTCGAGAACACCCAGGAGCTCGATTGCGCGTACGGCGTCTCCGGGCTCGGGAGGTTCCGCGTCAACGTCTTCGTCCAGCGCGGCACGATCGGGATGGTGCTTCGCGTCGTCCCCGTGGGGGTGCAGTCCTTCGAGGAGCTGCACCTTCCGAAAGTGCTCGAAAAGATCGCCCTGGAGAATCGCGGGCTGATCCTGTGCACGGGGACCACGGGCTGCGGCAAGTCGACGACCCTGGCCTCCATCATCGAATACATCAACATCCACCGCAGCTGCCATATCATCACGATCGAGGACCCGATCGAGTTCCTCCTGCGCGACCGGAAGAGCATCATCAACCAGCGGGAGCTGGGCGTCGACACCGGCTCGCTTTCCGGCGCGCTCCGGAGCGCCTTGCGGCAGGACCCCGACGTGATCCTGGTGGGCGAGATGCGCGACCTGGAAACGATCGAGACGGCGATCATGGCCGCCGAGACCGGGCACCTCGTCCTCTCGACGCTGCACACCCTCGACACCGCGGAGACGATCACCCGCGTCGTCGGCGCATTCCCGCCGTACCAGCAGAAGCAGGTCCGGATCCAGATGGCCTCCCTGCTGAAGGCCGTGATTTCCCAGCGGCTGGTGCCGCGGAGCGACGGGAAGGGCCGCGTGCCCGCGATCGAGGTCATGATCAACACCGCCCGGATCAAGGAGTACATCGAGGACAAGGACAAGACCAAGAAGATCCGCGAGGCGATTGCGCAGGGATTCGTGAGCTACGGGATGCAGACCTTCGACCAGTCGCTCATGCTCCTCTACAAGGAAGGGCTGATCTCCCTGGATGAGGCGCTCCGGCAGGCATCGAATCCCGACGACCTTGCGCTGCGCGTCCGCGGGATTTCCTCGGGCACGGACCTTACCTGGGACGATTTTGACAAGAGCGGCCAATCGCCGGCGAAGGAATAGCGCCGGGGGGACTCCCCCCCCCGGAGGGGCGATGGGGGCTGCGCTGCGGATGCTTTCCCGGCGGGACCTGAGCGAAGGAGAAATCCGGGAAAGGCTCTGGAAGAAGGAATTCCCCCCGGCCGAGTGCTCGGCGGCGATCCGCCGGCTGCGGGAACTCGGGCTGGTGGACGACCCGAAGCTGTGCGCGAGGCTGGTCCGGTCCTACCGGGAGACGCGCGGCTACGGGTCCGCGAAGATCGCATGGGCCCTGCGCAGGCGCGGGATCGCCCCCGACCTGGTCGAGCAGACCCTGCGGGAGTCCTCCTCCGAGGAAGAGGAGCTCGCCGCGGCGTCGGCCGCCCTTCGCAGGAAGTTCCGCGGAGGGCTTCCGCCCGGCCGCGAAGGCGCCGCCAAGGCCTACAGGTTTCTCGCGGGACGCGGGTTCCCCCCGGGAACGTGCCGGAAGGCCATCGGGGGCCATTCGTCCGACATCCAAGAAGGAGAGGGATAAACCATTGACGACGACCGGGGCTTCGCTTCGAGCCGTATTCCTTTCCTATTTCGAGAAGAACGGCCACAGGGTTCTTCCCGGGTCCTCCCTGGTGCCGGCAAACGACCCGACGCTGCTGTTCACGAACGCCGGCATGGTGCAGTTCAAGGAGAATTTCCTGGGGCTGGGTCCCTCCGACCTGAAACGCGCCGCCACGGCCCAGCGCTGCCTGCGCGTCAGCGGCAAGCACAACGACCTGGAGAACGTCGGGTACACGGCGCGCCACCACACGCTCTTCGAGATGCTGGGGAACTTCTCGTTCGGGGATTATTTCAAGAAGGAGGCGATCTTCTACGGGTGGAATTTCCTCACCCGGGAGGTGGGGCTCGACGGGAATCGGATGACGGTGTCCGTCTTCCGGGAGGATGACGAAGCGTACGACCTCTGGCACAAGGCCATGGGGCTGCCCGCCTCCCAGATCGTGCGGTTCGACGAGAAGGACAACTTCTGGGCGATGGGGCCGACGGGGCCGTGCGGGCCCTGCTCCGAGATCATCTACGACCAGGGGGAAGGGACCGGGTGCGGGCGGCCCACGTGCTCCGTGGGCTGCGATTGCGACCGGTTCCTGGAAATCTGGAACCTCGTCTTCATGCAGTACAACCAGGACGAGAGCGGCAGGAAGTCCCCGCTGCCCAGGCCGAGCATCGACACGGGGATGGGCCTGGAGCGGCTGGCGGCGGTCGTCCAGGGGGTCGTCAGCAACTACGACACCGACCTCTTCCAGCCGATCCTGCGGGAGATTGCGCGGGAGAGCGGCGTGGCGCCGGGGACGTCGAAGGCCTCCGATGCGGCGATGCGGGTGATCGCGGACCATGCCCGCGCCACGGCGTTTCTCATCGCGGACGGCGTGCTTCCTTCCAACGAGGGAAGGGGATACGTCCTGCGCCGCATCCTTCGGCGCGCGCTCCGGCACGGGAAAAAGATCGGATTCGAGGGGCCGTTCCTCCACCGGGTGGCCGCCACCGTGGTGAAGGAGTTCTCGGCCGCCTACCCGGAACTGGGCAAGAGCGCCGCCTTCATCGACACCGTCGCCCTGCACGAGGAGAAGCGGTTCCTCGAAACGCTCGACGCGGGGCTGCGGATGGTCGAGGACGAGTTCGCGCGGATCGGAAAAGGGGGCAGCGGCGTCTTCGCGGGAGATGTGGCGTTCAAGCTGTACGACACCTACGGCTTCCCCGTCGACCTGACGGCCGACCTGTGCCGCGAGCGGGGCGTCGCGCTCGACCAGATAGGGTTCGAGAAGGAAATGGAAAAACAGCGGGCGCAGTCCCGGGTGTCCTGGAAGGGGGGGGAGGCAGCCGCCTCGGACGCGGCCGCTTCGTTCCTGTCCGGCGCAGGGATCACGGTGGAATTCATCGGGTACGAGCGCCTGTCGGCGGCGGGAAGGATCGCGGCCCTCTTCCGGAATGGGGAGCGGGTGACGGAAGCCTCGGCGGGCGAGGAGATCGACCTCGTCACGGACGTCACCCCCTTCTACGGGGAATCGGGCGGACAGGTGGGCGACGTCGGAACCGGCGCGGGGGAGGGATTCCGGCTGCGGATCGCCTCCACGCGGAAGCCCGCACCCGGAATGGTCATTCATCACGCGAACGTTACGGAGGGGAAGGTCCGCGAGGGGAAGGCCGTCGACCTTGCGGTCGAGGAAGCGGTGCGGCGCCAGACCCAGGCCACCCACACCGCGACGCACCTTCTCCAGGCGGCGCTCCGGAAGGTCCTGGGGAACCATGTCCGGCAGGCGGGATCGTACGTGGGGCCGGACAAGCTGCGGTTCGACTTCACCCATTTCGAGGCGGTTCCGGCGGAGGCGCTGCGCGAAGTGGAAAACAGCGTCAACGAGGCCATCGCCGTGTCGGCGCCGGTGACCTGGGAGAACCTGCCGCACGATGCGGCGATCGCGGCGGGCGCGATGGCGTTCTTCGGGGAGAAGTATGGCGATGTCGTCCGCATGGTGAGCGTGCAAGGCGTCAGCCGCGAGCTGTGCGGGGGGACGCACGTCCGCAACACGATCGAGATCGGGCCGTTCCGGATCCTGTCGGAGGGAGCCCTCGCGGCGGGGGTGCGGCGCATCGAGGCGTTGACGGGCCCCGCGGCGCTGCGCCGCCTGAGGGGCGAGGCCGATCTTCTCCATGAGATCTCGCGCGACCTCAAGGTCCCCCCGGCAGACGCCGCCGATCGGGTGCGAAAGCTGTTCGCCCAGATCAAGGGGCTCGAGAAGGAGCTTCAGGACGCGAGGCGCCGGGCATCGCGGGACCTGGTCGGGGAGGTCCTGGGGAAGGCGGTGAAGGAAGGGGCGGTGACCGTCGCGGCCTGCGAAGTCGAGCCGATGGACCCCGCCGCCCTCCGGGATCTGGCCGACAAGGTCAAGGGGAAGATGAAAAGCGGGATCCTGCTGCTGGGGAGCGTCCAGGGGGAGCGATGCCACCTCGTGGCGGGGGTGACGGAGGATCTCCTCGCGTCCTATTCGGCGAACGACATCATCAAGAAAGCCGCGGCCTTCGTCGGCGGCGGGGGCGGCGGGCGGCGCGACATGGCCCAGGCGGGCGGAGGAAAAGTCGAGGGCCTTCCCGAGGCGCTCCGCTCGGTTTCCACCTGGGTGAAGTAGCCCCCGCTTCGGGATGGGGCTACTTTCCGGTCGATTCCCTGTCGAGCATGTTCAGGTAAAGCTGCACGAGCTTGTTCGTCGGATCCCGGAAGAGCGCTTCTTCCCAGGTGCGGCGCGCGGACGCCTGGTCCCCCGACAGGTAAAACAGGATTCCCTGCTGGATCCTCGCGGGGACGTTGCCGGGGTGCCCCGCCAGGACCTTCTCCGCTTCCTCGAGCCCTTCCGCCGTCCTTCCCGCTTCCCGCAGCGCAACGACCATCCGGACGTGCAGGTCGGGGTATTCGGG
>JBLNFH010000128.1:0-2592 GCA_050263475.1 Deltaproteobacteria bacterium | reverse complement strand
AAGCCGCCTACGATCTGGTCCGGCGGCGCAACGATCTGGGGCTTGCGTCCGAGCTGGATCTCCGTCGAGCGCAAACGAGCGTGGATGCGGCGCGTGCCGACGTCGCACGCTTCACGCAGCTGGTCGCGCAGGACGAGAACGCATTGAGTCTTCTGGCCGGCTCTCCGGTGCCGGGCGAGTTCCTGCCAGCAGACCTGGGCAGCGTAATCCCCCCTCAACCGATTTCCCCGGGATTGTCTTCCGAAGTGCTCCTGCGCCGGCCCGACATCCTGGCCGCGGAACATCTGCTGAAGGGGGCCAATGCGAACATCGGCGCCGCGCGCGCGGCATTCTTTCCCCGCATCTCCCTGACCGCCGCGGTCGGAACGGCAAGCAGCGAGCTCTCCGGGCTCTTCGGTTCCGGGTCCGGCGCCTGGACGTTCTCGCCCGGGGCCGTCCTGCCGATCTTCGATGCGCGCATCTGGCCCGCGCTGACGGTGAGCAAGGTGGACCGGGAAATCGCCGTCGCGCAATACGAGCGGGCCATCCAGACCGCCTTCCGGGAAGTGGCCGACGCCCTCGCCGTGCGGGGCACGGTGGACCGGCAGCTATCGGCGCAGCAATCCCTGGTCGATGCCAATGCGGAAACCTACCGGCTCTCCAACGTGCGGTACACCAAGGGAATCACCGACTACCTGGGGGTCCTCGATGCGCAACGGTCCCTCTATGCCGCGCAACAGGGTCTGATATCGGTCCGCCTGGCGGGAATCGCGAACCAGGTGACGCTGTACGAGGTTTTGGGCGGAGGCGGCGATTAGCCCGGTTTCCCCCGGGGAATGTGGCCGCGAAATGCCAATTCATCGGCGAACGCCTGAATCACCCGACTGGTGATTCTCACCCCTAAGGGGTTGGAATTCGTGGAGCCGAGGCTCGATAAGCACATAGAGAGAATATCGAAGTTTTTCTCGCCCCTGACGGATCTGGAAAAGGAAATCCTGTTGAAGGTTCTCAACAAGGTACGGAAGGCGCATTCGTGACCGGGCCGGCGCCGGGGAATCGACAGCCGCAGGATGCCGGAATGCCGCCGATGAGCGGCAAGAAGGACGCCGGCATCCTGGTGCTGCTGTCGGTAAGCCTCGGAACCCTCATGTCCGCTCTCGACGCCAGCGTGGTTAACACCGTGCTCCCCGTAATCCGGGCGGATTATCACGTCCCCGTCGGTGTGATTCAATGGGTTTCTTCTACGTACCTGCTGGTCATGGGGTCGCTGCTTCTCACGTTCGGGCGCCTGGGCGATCTCCGGGGACATAAGCGCGTTTACCTTGCCGGGCTTGCGGTCTTTGTGCCGGCATCGATCTTGTGCGGAATCGCCCCATCGGTGGAGCTGCTCATCGCCGCCCGGGTCCTCCAGGGCGCCGGAGCCGCCATCGTGGTTTCCAACGCGCCTGCCATCCTCATCCGAAGCGTGCACCCTGCCCGGATGGGGCAGTTTTTGGGGCTCCAGGCCGCGATAACCTCCATCGGACTTGCCTTGGGGCCTTCCCTGGGCGGGTGGCTCACGGACCAATGGGGATGGCGAACGATCTTCTTCATCAACGTTCCCATCGGCCTGGCCGCCATCGCCATCGGCATCCGGTATATCCCGGCAGTGAAAGACCTGCAGCCTCGCGAGGAGACGTTCGATCGGATCGGCGCCCTGCTGTTCCTGGGGGCATTCCTTTCCTTGCAGGTTGCCTTGAGCCGCGGGAACGACTGGGGATGGCTCTCGGCGCCGACCCTTGGCGTCTTTGCCGGCAGCGCCGTTCTCGGGTTCCTGTTCCTGCGCAAGGAAACAGCCGCGAAATCCCCCATGCTGCACCTGCCTCTCTTCCGAATCCGGATTTTCACGTTTTCGGTGGGAAGCGCCCTGGTGAATTACATCTGCATGGCGAGCGTGCTCTTCCTGGTCCCCTTTTATCTCATCCAGGGACGAGGTTTTTCGGCGACGAGGGCGGGGATGATCATGACCGCCCAGTTTCTTTCCATGGTCGTGGTCGCTCCCATCAGCGGGAGGATCGCGGATCGCGTCGGTTCCCGCCTTCCCGCCACGGTCGGCATGGCGGTCCTGGCGGCCGGGCTTTTCCTCCTTTCCGCCATGGACGGGAAATCCCCTCTTCAATTCGTGGTGACCGGACTGGTGGTGACGGGAATCGGGGTATCGATATTCGCCACGCCCAACAACAGTGCGATGCTCGGTGCGGCGCCGGAGGGGAGGAAGGGGATCGCTTCCGGGATCCTTGCTACTTCGCGGCTGCTGGGCATGGCCACGGGCTTCAGTTTCGCGGGTGCGGTCCTCGCGGGAATCGCCGGCGGCCGATCGGGTCACGGGATTCCCCCGTTGCAGGTCTTCAAGGCGATCCATATCGGGTTCCTCGCGGCCGGTTTGATGGCATTGGGAGGAACCGCCCTCACGGCGGCGCGAAGCGAGAGGAAATCCACGCAGCAACGCTTTGGAAAAACGATTCCGGAGGAGAACGGCGCCGATGGGAAGGACGATATCGAGGAACAAGCGACGACCTGAGGGCAACGCCTGACTCATTGCCGATGATTCCTATTCCTACGGCAGTCCCGCCT
>JBLNFH010000127.1:0-7309 GCA_050263475.1 Deltaproteobacteria bacterium | reverse complement strand
CGGCGCGGGAGGGGACGAAGCTGGCCCTCCTGGTGGTCACCTCGGACCGGGGCCTGTGCGGAGGGTTCAACTCGAACCTGCTGCGGGCGGCCTACCGGTTCCTCAACGACAACCGCGACCGGCACGAGGAGATCGTCGTGTTCGCGGTGGGGCGCAAGGCCCGCGATTTCTTCCGCAGGCGCCAGGTGGAGATCCGAAAGGAGTACGTGAACATCCTGGGGTCGCTGTCCCATGCCCACGCCGAGCAGTTTTCCAGGGACCTCGTGGAGGGCTTCCTCGCGGGCGACTTCGACGAGGTCCAGCTGGTGTTCAACGAGTTCCGGTCCGCCATCTCCCAGGTGGTCCGCTTCGAGAAGCTGTTCCCCATCGCGATCGAGCGGAAGGAGCAGGAAGGGGCGGGGGCGGAGATCGACTACCTCTACGAGCCCTCCCGGAAGGAGATCCTGGCTGCCCTGCTGCCGAAATACGTCGAGACGCAGATCTTCCGGGTGCTGCTGGAGTCGGTGGCGGGGGAGTACGGGGCCCGGATGACGGCGATGGACTCGGCAACGAACAACGCGGTGGACATGATCGCGCGGCTCACGCTCCAGATGAACCGCGCGCGGCAGGCCGCCATCACCAAGGAGCTGATGGAGATCATCGGCGGCGCCGAGGCGCTCAAAGGGTAACGGCACCAAGTTCAAAAGGTCAGGCGAAGGAGGCGAAGGGAAGGCCATGAATATCGGAAAAATCGTCCAGGTGATCGGCCCGGTGGTCGACGTGCGGTTCGAGCCCGGCCAGCTGCCCGCGCTCTACAACGCGCTCCAGATCACCAACCCGAGCATCAGCGACAAGGAGGGGAACCTCATCGTCGAGGTCGCGCAGCATCTGGGCGACAACATCGTCCGCGCCATCGCCATGGACTCCACCGACGGCCTCGTCCGCGGGATGGAGGCCACCGACACCGGCGGCCCGATCAGCATCCCGGTCGGACCGGGGACCCTGGGGCGCATCATGAACGTGGTCGGCGACCCGGTCGACGAGATGGGCGAGATCCAGACGCAGAAGCGGTACCCGATCCACCGGCACGCCCCCTCCTTCGAGGAGCAGTCCACCAAGGTCGAGATCCTGGAGACCGGGATCAAGGTCGTCGACCTGCTCGCCCCCTATTCGAAGGGCGGCAAGATCGGCCTGTTCGGCGGCGCCGGGGTCGGCAAGACCGTCGTCATCATGGAGCTCATCCACAACATCGCCATCGAGCACGGCGGCTACTCCGTGTTCGGGGGGGTGGGGGAGCGCACCCGCGAGGGGAACGACCTGTGGCTCGAGATGAAGGAGTCCAAGGTCCTCGAGAAGGCGTGCCTGGTGTACGGCCAGATGAACGAGCCGCCGGGGGCGCGCGCCCGCGTGGGGCTGTCCGCCCTGACCGCCGCGGAGTACTTCCGCGACGAGGAGGGACAGGACGTGCTCCTGTTCATCGACAACATCTTCCGGTTCACCCAGGCCGGCTCCGAAGTGTCGGCGCTGCTGGGCCGCATCCCGTCCGCCGTCGGCTACCAGCCCACGCTGGCCACCGACCTGGGCGAGCTGCAGGAGCGGATCACCTCGACCAAGCGCGGGTCGATCACCTCGGTCCAGGCGATCTACGTGCCCGCCGACGACCTGACCGACCCGGCGCCGGCGACGACCTTCTCGCACCTGGACGCCACCACCGTTCTCTCCCGCCAGATCGCGGAGCTGGGGATCTACCCGGCGGTGGACCCGCTCGACTCGACGTCGCGGATCCTGTCGCCGCTCGTGCTCGGCGAAGACCACTACCAGGTGGCCCGCGCCGTGCAGAAGGTCCTCCAGCGGTACAAGGACCTCCAGGACATCATCGCCATCCTGGGGATGGACGAGCTCTCCGAGGACGACAAGCTCCTGGTGGCCCGGGCCCGCAAGATCCAGCGGTTCCTGTCGCAGCCGTTCTTCGTCGCCGAGCAGTTCACCGGCATCCCGGGCAAATACGTGCGGCTCGAGGAGACGATCCGGTCGTTCAAGGAAATCGTGGACGGCAAGCACGACGAACTTCCCGAGCAGGCCTTCTACATGGTCGGGCCGATCGAGGAAGCGATCGAGAAGGGGAAAAAGCTCCTCGCCGTCTGATCGGGGGGCGAACGCGGAAGGGCCATGGCATCGACGATCCATCTGGAACTGGTAACGCCCGAGCGGCTGCTCGTGTCGGAAGAGGTGGACGAGGTGGTCGCCCCCGGCTTCGAGGGCGAATTCGGCGTCCTGCCCGAGCACACCTACTTCTTGACGATCCTCTCCACCGGGATCCTGCGGTACCGCAAGGGGAGCGACGTGCGGAAGGTGGCGGTGGGCGGCGGGTTCGCCGAGGTCACCCCGGAGCGGGTCGTCGTGATGGCCGACGTGGCCGAGAAGGCCGAGGAGATCGACGTCGAACGCGCCCGCCGCGCCCAGGGCCGGGCCGAGGAGACCCTGAAGGACGCGTCGCTCGACGACGAAGCGTTCGCGAAGGCCACCTCGGCGCTGCAGCGGGCGGTGGTCCGGATGGCCGCGGCCGAATAGGCCCTTCAGCGCACGACCGCTTTGATCTTCGGCTTTCCCTCCTCGACGCTGACCCGGAACTCTACTTTCCTGCCGCCGGACTTCCCTGCGATCTCCCGGGCGCGCGCCTGCAGCACCTCGCGGGTGGCGGAAAGATCCGCCTCGCCGGCGGGAAGCCCGCACGCCTTTCTCGCCTCCATGAGATCCACGATCACCTGGTTGATGTGGGAGGGGTCCACCGGATCCTGGGAGGGGGAACCGCCGCGCACCAGCACCCCGGAGGCATCGCGTATCAGGCGCCCTTCCTCCATCTCCCGGACCATGCGCGCCCACAGATTGACGTGAGAGTAGAACCGGCACTGCAGGTTGTTGAACCGGAACTGGTCGTTGGTGTTGATGATCTTGCGCTGTCCCATCCGGCGGACGGCGTCCTCGATCTCCCGGCGCTTGTCGGCGGGCTCCGAGCGCCGCACCCCCTGGAAAAAAAGGTCGTACTGCCGCCGGACCTCGGCGATCTTCGCCTCCATCCGGTCCAGCAGGTCCTTTATATCGGCCCCATTCGCCATTCCCATTCCCCGCGAAAAACGGGTACACTCCTCTGTATCGGGGAGGCAAGGCATTCTACCACCCCGGAGGGGGCAGGTCGATGACGGGGGTTTCCGCGGTGATCCTGGCGGCGGGCATCGGAAAGCGGATGAAATCCGCCGTTCCGAAGGTGGCCCATCCCGTGCTCGGGCAGCCGATGCTGTGGCACGTCGCGCGCGCGGTCGCGTCGGCGGGGATCCCGGAAATGGTGTTCGTCCTGGGGCATGGGAGGGAGCTGCTGGCCGACACGGTAGCGCGGTTCGGGGGCCGGGTGGCGGTGCAGGAGCGCCAGCTCGGCACCGGGGATGCCGCGCGAGCGGGACTATCGTCGGTCTCGGCCCGGGCGCGCGAGGTGGTCGTCCTGTGCGGGGACGCGCCCCTTCTCCGTCCGGCGACCCTGCGGGCGCTGATCGCGGCCCGGCGCAAGACGAAGGCCGCCGCGGCGGTGCTGACGGGGATCCTGTCCGATCCGTCCGGATACGGCCGCGTGGTGAGGAACACCGATGGCACCGTCGGGCGCATCGTCGAGGAGCGGGATGCCGACGCCTCGGTGCGGCGGGTCCTCGAGGTCAACTCCGGCGCGTACGCGTTCGACCGGGCGTTCCTGGCGCGGAACCTGCCGCGCCTGACCGACGTGAACGCGCAGCGCGAGCTCTACCTGACCGACCTCGTGGTGCAGGCCCTCGAGGAGGGGAAGATCGTGGTGCCGGTCGTGGCCGGCGATCCCGACGAGGTGCGCGGGATCAATTCGCGGCGGGAGCTGGCCGAGGCCACGGGGATCCTGTTGCGGACGAAGATCGGGGCGCTGCTCGATTCGGGCGTGACCGTCGTCGACCCTGCCCGCACCTACGTCGAGTCGGACGTTTCGGTCGGCCCCGACACCGTCATCGAGCCCGGGGCCGCCCTCATGGGCGCGACGCGGGTCGGACGAGGGGTGAGGATCCGTGTCGGGTGCGTCGTCGAGAACAGCCGCGTGGACGACGGGGCGCAGCTGCTGCCGTACTCCGTCCTGAACGGCGCGCGGGTCCGCAGGGGGGCCGTCGTGGGCCCGTTCGCCCGCCTGCGGCCGGAGGCGGACATCGGGGAAGGCGCCCACATCGGCAACTTCGTCGAGGTCAAGAAAAGCCGGGTGGGAAAGGGATCGAAGGCCAACCACCTGGCATACATCGGCGATTCGCAGATCGGCCGCAAGGTGAACATCGGGGCGGGAACGATCACCTGCAACTACGACGGCATCGCCAAGCACAAGACCGTCATCGGGGACGGCGTGTTCGTCGGGAGCGACACGCAGTTCGTCGCCCCGGTGTCCATCGGCAAGGGTGCGCTCATCGGGGCCGGGGCCACGATCACGAAAAACGTTCCCTCGTACGCGCTCGCCCTGTCGCGGGTAGAACAGAAGATCCTGCCGAACGGGGTCGCGCGGAAAAAACCCGAGCTGCTGGCGAAGGCGGGCCTGAAAGGCCCGGGGAAATCGGGGGGGGGAAAGACGAAGTAATGTGCGGCATCGTCGGATACACGGGCCCCCGGCAGTGCGTGGGGACCCTGCTCGACGGCCTGAGCAAGCTGGAGTACCGCGGGTACGACTCGGCGGGGATCGCCGTACAGGACCGCGGGGACATCGCCATCCGGAAGAGCGAGGGGAAGCTCGCCCGGCTCGTGGAGCTCGTCGCCCGGGAGCCGGTCTCGGGGACGTGCGGGGTGGGGCACACGCGGTGGGCCACCCACGGCCGCCCCTCCGACGAGAACGCTCATCCCCATCGGGCCGGGGACGTCGCCGTCGTCCATAACGGGATCATCGAGAACCACCAGTCGCTGAAAAAGCGCCTGTCCGGGATGGGGCGGACATTCTGCTCCGAGACGGACACGGAGGTGATCGCCCACCTCCTCGACGAGCACACGACCGCCGGGCTGCCGCTTGCGGAGGCGGCGCGCCGGACGGTCTCCGAGCTGAAAGGATCCTACGCCTTCCTCGCGATCTCCCTGAAGGAGCCGGGCACGCTCGTCGGCGCGCGGCTCAACTGCCCCATGGTGGTGGGGATCGGCGACGGGGAGACCTTCCTGGCCTCCGACCTCCCGCCGCTGCTTTCCCACACCCGGGAGGCCATTTTCCTGGAGGACGGGGAGATGGTCGTCGCGCGCCCGGACGGGATCGAGGTGACCGATTTCTCCGGCTCCCCCAAACGCCGCGCCCCGCAGCACATCGACTGGTCGCCCGTGATGGCGGAAAAGGGCGGCTACCGCCACTTCATGCTGAAGGAGATCCACGAACAGCCGCGGGCGATCCTCGACACCCTGGCCGGCCGGATGCTGCCGGAGGCGGGGGAAGTCTTCTTCGAGACCCTCCCGCTGCCGGACGAGCGGCTCCGCAGCCTCCGGAAAGTCCTGATCGTCGCCTGCGGGACCTCCTGGCATGCGGGACTCGTCGGCAAGTTCATGATCGAGGGACTGGCGCGGCTGCCGGTCGAGGTGGACCTGGGTTCGGAATTCCGGTATCGCGACCCGGTGGTCGAGGAGGAGACCCTGTGCGTCCCCATCTCGCAGTCGGGGGAGACCGCGGACACGCTCGCGGGCCTGCGCGAGGCGAGAAAGAAGGGGGCCATCGCGATCTCCATCTGCAACGTCGTCTCCTCGACGATCGCGCGGGAATCCGACGGCGTGATCTACACGCACGCCGGTCCCGAGATCGGCGTGGCGTCCACCAAGGCCTTCACGACGCAGCTCGTGGCGATCTATCTCCTGGCGCTGCACCTGGCCGCCGCCCGCGGGACCCTCACGACGGAGGAGGCGGCCGCCCATCTCCAGGACCTGAGCGAGCTGCCCCGGAAGATCGAGGAGGTGCTGAAAAACGAGGCGGCGATCGCGGCGATCGCCCGGAAATACAAGGATGCCAGGGACTTCCTGTACCTGGGACGCGGGGTCTCCTACCCCATCGCGCTGGAAGGGGCGTTGAAGCTCAAGGAGATCTCCTACATCCACGCGGAAGGATACCCGGCGGGGGAGATGAAGCACGGGCCGATCGCCCTGATCGACGAGCGGATGCCCGTGCTCGTCCTCTGTTCGCAGGGCGGCCCCTACGAGAAGACCCTTTCGAACCTGGAAGAGGCCCGCACCCGCGGGGGGCGGGTGATCGCGGTGGGGACCGTGGGGGACAGGACCCTGGCCGAAAAGGCGGAAGCCGCCCTCTTCCTGCCTCCCTGCGGACGCTACACCCTGCCGATCCTGGAGGTCGTCCCGCTGCAGCTCCTTGCGTACCACATGGCGGTGCTCAAGGGCACCGACGTCGACCAGCCGAGGAACCTCGCAAAAAGCGTCACCGTGGAGTAGCCGACGGACCCTGCCTGCAGTCCGGGAACGTGGGTCCGGGCGAAAGGATGATGAAAGACCTCTCATCGCGTTTCGCGCTCGCCTCGAAGGCCGCTGCCGTTTTCACGTTTCTCATGGGGTGCGCGGTCCTTGCCGGCTGGTGGATCGACATCGACCTCCTGATGAAGCTCCACTCCCCGCACACGGTGCGGATGAAGGCCAATGCCGCCCTCGCGTTTATCCTCTCCGGGGTCTCCCTGTGGCTTGCCGTGAAGGACGGCGGAAGCCGCTGGAACCGGAGAGCCTTTCAGGGACTTGGGTTCCTGGTGGCGCTCCTCGGACTCCTCACGCTGTGCGAATATGCATTCGGTTGGGACCTGGGGATCGACCAGCTGCTGGCCTACGAGGCCCCCGGAGCGGTGAAAACATCCAGTCCCGGGCGGATCGCCCCGAACGCGGCGCTGAATTTCTTCCTGCTGGGGACCTCCCTCCTGCTCCTTCCCGCACGCCGGTGCGAATGGATCATCTCCCTCCTGGTCCTTCTGGCGGGAATGGTATCCCTTCTGGCCCTCATGGGATACGCCTACGCCACGGAGCCCCTCCAGGGGTTAGCGGCGTATACGCCCATCGCGCTCAACACGGCGCTGACCTTCCTGCTGCTTTCCGTAGGGATCCTGTTTTCGCTTCGCCGGCGGGGATTGATGGCCATCCTCTCGAGCGAAGGGCCGGCCGGAGAGATGGCCCGGCGTCTCCTGCCCCCCGTGTTCGTATTCCCCTTCGCGCTGGGCTGGGTGCGGCTGCAGGCGCAGCGCATGGGGCTCTTCGGAACCGAATTCGGCGTGGCCATATTGGTCACGTCCACCATCGTGATCCTCGCCGTCGTGGTCTGGCG
>JBLNFH010000126.1:0-2832 GCA_050263475.1 Deltaproteobacteria bacterium | reverse complement strand
ACCGCGACAACCTGACGATCCTGGCGGCGGGAGGCAGATAGATGGTCGATCTACGGGACGACGTGGAGCGGGTCTGCCGCGCGGCGAAAGAGGCTGCGGCCCCGATGGCGCGTGCGGACGCATCGAGGAAGAACGGCGCGCTCGCGGCGATGGCCAAGGGGCTGCGCGAGCGGGCGGAGTGGCTCAAGACGGAAAACCGGCAGGACATGGAGGCGGCAAGGGCCAAGGGACTCTCCGGGGCGATGCTCGACCGCCTCCTGCTGACCGACGAACGGATCCGCCACATGGCGGAGGGGATCGAGGAGGTGATCGCCCTTCCCGACCCGGTCGGCGAGGTCACGAAGATGTGGAGGCGGCCCAACGGCCTCTGGGTGGGCCGGATGCGCATCCCCCTGGGGGTCATCGGGATCATCTACGAATCCCGCCCCAACGTGACGGCCGACGCGGCGGCGCTGTGCATCAAATCCGGCAACGCCGTCGTGCTCCGCGGAGGGTCCGAGGCCATCCGCTCCAACACCGCCATCGCGCGCATCCTGCGGGATGCGCTCTCGGGCGCCGGCCTGCCCGCGGACGCCGTGTCGATCATCGAACAGACCGACCGGGAGGCGATCGACTGCATGCTGGCGGCCGAAACGTTCATCGACCTCATCATCCCGCGCGGCGGGGAAGGGCTCATCCGGAGCGTGGTGGAAAAATCCCGCATCCCGGTGATCAAGCATTACAAGGGGGTCTGCCACATCTACGTCGACGAGGACGCCGACTTTCCGCAGGCGATCTCCGTCTGCGTCAACGCGAAGGCGCAGCGCCCCGGGGTCTGCAACGCGATGGAAACTCTCCTCGTGCACGAAAAGGCCGCGCCGGAGTTCCTCCCGGCGGTGGCGGCGGAGATGGTCCAGAACGGCGTCGAACTGCGCGGCTGCCCCAGGACCGTCCGGCTCGTACCGCAGGCCAAACCCGCATCGGACGAGGACTGGGGGACCGAGTACCTGGACCTGATCCTCGCGGTAAAGGTGGTCGCGTCGATGGAGGAGGCGATGGAGCATATCCGCCGCTACGGCTCGCTGCACACCGAGGCGATCCTCACCCGGGACCATGCCCGGGCGATGCGGTTCGTGCGCGAGGTGGACTCCTCGCTGGTGCTCGTCAATGCCTCCACCCGCTTCAACGACGGGTTCCAGCTGGGGCTGGGGGCGGAGATCGGGATCAGCACGAGCAAGCTCCACGCCTTCGGCCCGATGGGGCTCGAGGAACTGACCACGACGAAGTTCATCGCCTTCGGGGACGGCCAGGTCCGGCAGTAAATGGAACCACCACGGTCATCGGTGGCGCTCTTCGGGGGTACGTTCGACCCGTTCCACAACGGCCACCTGCGCATGGCGGTCGAGGTCAAGGAAGGGCTCGGCATCCCCCGGCTGATCCTGTTTCCCGCGCACCATCCGCCCCACAAGCCGAAGCAGCCGGTGACCGAAGCGCGGCACCGGCTCGCGATGGTTACGGCCGGGGCGGACGGCCTCCCCGGGATCGAGGTGTCCGACATCGAGGTCCGCCGGGAGGGCCCCTCGTACTCCCTTCTCACCGTCATGGACTTCCGGAGGGAGCTGCCCGACGCCCAAATCCTGTTCGTGATGGGAGCCGATTCCTTCGCCGACGTGACCTCCTGGCACCGGTACGGCGAGCTCCTCTCGGCGTGCGATTTCATCCTCCTCCCCCGGGCCGGAGCGGACCCGGAACCCGCCCCCCCGAAGGGCGTGCATATTGAAAAAGAGGACCCGCATTGCTATAGTTGGGTGGGGAAAAGCTACCGCCTCCCGGCCGGGCGAAGGCTGTTCTGCCCCTCGCTGCCGGCCCTGGACATCTCCTCGAGCGCCATCCGCGAGAAAGTCCGGAAGGGCAAATGCATCCGGGGGCTCGTCCCGCCGGAAGTGGAGCGGTACATATCCGACAATGGTCTCTACCTTGACCGCGCGGAGGAGCAACGGCCATAACGACGCAGGAGACGCTGCTGCGGTGCGCCCGGCTGGCCCAGGAAAAAAAGGCCGCCGATATCCGCGCGCTCGACGTTCGGGAACGCGCCACCTTCACCGACTTCTTCCTTTTGGGCTCGGGGGCGTCCGACCGGCAGGTTTCGGCCGTGGCCCATCATATCGAGGAGTCGCTGCGCAAGGACGGCGTGCGGCCGCTGGGGATCGAGGGGATCCGGGAAGGGCGGTGGGTCCTCCTCGATTACGGCGATTTCGTGGTGCACGTGTTTCTTACCAGCGTTCGGGAATTCTACAATTTCGACCGGCTGTGGGGATCGGCGCCGGAGATCCCCATCCCCTGAAGGACCGATAACCCCGGAGGAGCCTGCGCATGGCGGTCCGACTGCTGTTCCTGCTCTTCGTCATCATCCTTGTGGCCTTCTCCTACATCTCCTTCCTGAACGGCCAGCACATCCAGTTTTTCTACTCCGACACCCGGCAGCTGGAGATCACGGTGAGCGAACTCGCGATCCTCTCCTTCGCCCTCGGCGCCGCGATGGTCATCCTCGGCACGCTGGTAAAGGACGTGACCCTGGCTTCGAAGAACTGGAAGGAGCGCCGGGAAAAGCAGCGCCGGGAGGCGGCCCGCGCCCGCGTGGCCAAGGCATCCGTTCTCTTCCAGCGGGGGATGCTCTCCGAGGCCGCCAAGGAGCTGGAGCGCAGCCTCTCCGTCAACCCGGACGACCGCGAGGCCCTCGACCTCCTCTCTTCGGTGGAGACGGAGCGGGGGAATTCCCTGGAGGCCGTGAAGGCGCTGACCCGGGTCAAGCAGATCGATCCCTCCGACCTGTCGGTGTTCTTCCGGCTGGCG
>JBLNFH010000125.1:0-3231 GCA_050263475.1 Deltaproteobacteria bacterium | reverse complement strand
GGTGGATGCGCTCGTGCCGCTTCTCGGGTACCTTTTTTCGGGGCTGGAATTTTCCATGGTAAGCGACAACCGCCTGCTGCAATACAACCCCACCCCGCGGGAAGTGGGGGCGTTCGCCTGGAAGTACGTGCTGTACCTATCGGGGTTTGCTGTCGTCTACGCCGCCGCTCGCGGCGATGCCACCCCCGGAAAGGTCCCCCTGGAGCCCCCTGACACGGTCTCCGCCCGGACGCTCGTCTGGCTCTTCGTTTCCCTGGCGCTGTTCTTCGGCTTTTTGTACCTGTTCGGCGGCGTCCGCTATTCCTGGTCATACGAAAGCCCCGCCGAGGCCATCGCGGCGATGGAGCGTCTTCCCCTCTGGCTGCGGCAGATATCCACCCACCTGAGCGGCATGTTCTTCACGGTGAAGCTGTGCCTGCTCGTCATGCTCTTCGCGTATTACAAACGCGGCAGGGGAGCGAAGACCCTGCTGTTCCTGTGGCTGGCGGCGGAGGTCCTCCTGTCGGTCTTCCGGCTGGGCTCCCGCACCGAGCCGGTTTTGCTGCTGATGGGCACGGCCCTGCTGTACCACTGGCGGGTCCGGCCGCTCAAACCCTCCGTCATAATTACGATGGCCGCGGTCCTGCTGACCGGGTACCTGGCCTACGGCATCGTCCGGGATTTGCGTCTGGCGTTCGAGGAAGTCGGCGCACCCCCCCTGTCGAGCACCAACGAATTCCAGTCGGTCTTCGCCACGGCCTATGACCTTGCCCAGCGAAGGGCCGCCCGGTCGTTGCAGATCCCCTGGAGCCTCCGTTTCAACGACCTGATCTCCCTGGTGCCGTCGTACCTGCTCCCCTTCGCGAAATCGAGCAGCGCCGAATGGTACCTCGATGTCATCGGCCAAAGAGGCACGGGCGTCGGATTCACGTTCGGCGTCCTTTCCGAGTCGATCGTCGGTTTCGGCGACGCAGAGCTTCTGCTGCGCGGGGGGGTGATCGGCGGCTGCTTCGCGCTCCTGCACCGGTGGTACGCCCGCAGGCCGTCGGATTTCCGGGTTCTCCTCCTCTACATCTGGGCGTGCATCTGGTGCTACCAGAGCTTCCGGAACACGAGTTTCTACCTCTTGTTCCTGTTCCAGTACCACGTGCTCCCGGTGATCCTGTTTACGGGATTCGTGAAATACATGCTGGAAAAACCCAAGGCCGGACAAGGTGCGGCATGAACAAGCAGGCCCCCGACATCCCCGCTCCCGATGTGATGCCCGTGGACCGCCACGCCTGGGCGGTCCAGCTCAACCTGTCGAATTTCGTGAACACCTATTACCAGTTCCGCGATCTCCAGACGTGCGGAGACGTTCGATCCGTCCTGATCGTGGGGCCGGGACAGGGGCTCGACACCCATGTGCTGAAATGGAGAGGGTACCAGGTCACCACGTTCGACATCGACTCCACCTTCCACCCGGACGTCATGGGCAGCGTCCACGACCTGCACATGTTTCCCGACGGCCGTTTCGACGCGGTCATCGCCTCGCACGTGCTGGAGCACCTGGCGGTGCCGTACCTGGATCCGGCATTCAAGGAAATCGCGCGCGTGGGGAACCATGCCCTGATCTACCTTCCCGTCGCGGGCCGGCATGCGCAGGCGCGCCTAAGCCCCGGGTTCAAGGGGATCGACCTCTCCTGGATCGTCGACCTCTACAACTATTTCCACCGGCCGGACGGCGTCACCCCGCGGTATTGCGGGGGACAGCATTTCTGGGAGGTGGGAATGAGGGGGTTCCGGGTCAAGGACCTGATCCGGCGCATGTCGCAATGGTTCGAGGTGATCGCCGCTTACCGGAACCGGGACTGGAACCCGAGCTTCAATTTCGTCCTCGCGTCCAGGCGCTCCCGGTGAAGATCGTCTACTCGTTCAACAAGAGGGGGTACGAGGCCGACTACTGGAGCCGGGAGATCGCCGCCGCCTCCGATGAAGGCGTGACGTTTATCCCCTTCAACCACGACCCCTATCTCGACCCGAACCTGTACGTGCGGGCGCAGCTCCTGGACAACCTCTATTACGCACGGCATCCCGGGCTGCTGCGGATGTACGGCGATCTCCGGTCGGTCCTGCGCGGGCATCAGGCCGATGCCCTGATTGCGGACAACTGCTTCCCGTACCACCCGGATTTCCTCCGTACGGTGCCCGTCTACAAGGTCCTGCGGACCACCGACGGCCCCATCACGGCGTACGACCGGGACTTCGCCTACCTCCACGCCTACGACCACGTGCTCTACCACAGCCCCGCGTACAGCCCCGACATGGGAATGGAGGAGAAGCTCCGGTATTGCGGGGCGGCAAGGGCCGACTTCCTGCCGCTGGGCCTTTTCGACGCGGCGTTCGATGCGGCCCAAACGGAGGAAACGATCCTTCGGCGGGAGCGGGACGTGGAGATCGTCTTCGTCGGCGCCCTGCACGTGGGCAAGATGCCGCTGCTGGCGAAGGTGAAGAAGGCGTTCGGGCGGCGACTGAGGATCCACGGGCTGGCCGACTCGAAGAAGAACCTCTATTTCAACCTCAAGTACGGATTCCCCGGCTGGATCTCCCCGCTTCCTTTCCGGGAGGTCGTTCCCCTGTACCAGCGGTCCCGGATCGGCTTCAACGTGCACAACCGCGGCGATCATACCGTGGGCAGCTACCGCCTCTTCGATCTCCCCGCGAACGGCGTGATGCAGATTTCCGACGGGGGGAAGCACCTCGGGCATTTCTTCGAAGTCGGCGAGGAGGTCGTCGGGTACGACGGCCCCGACGACCTGATCGGAAAGCTGCGGCATTACCTCGAGCACGACGAGGAGCGCAAGCGGATCGCGCTGGCCGGATACCGGCGGGTGCTTCGGGAGTACCGTATACGGTCGATCCTGCACCGGGCGGCGGAGCTGATCCGCCGGGGCCTTACGCTGCCGGATGCGCCGGCCGCCAGGGGCCGGACCTGAAGATCCTGAACTGCATCCATGCCCTGGACACCGGCGGAGCGCAGCGGCAGTTATCGTACCTGGCCCCCGCCCTGGTCGAGAGGGGGCACGAGGTCCACGCGGCGTATCTGCGGGGCGGTTCGAACCTGTCCCGGCTGGATTCCGGAAGGGTCGTCCTGCACCGCCTGCGCAGCCTGGGGAACCACGACCCGTTCATCTTCGTCCAGCTCGCCGCGCTGATGCGGCGGATCCGTCCCGACATCGTCCAGACCTGGATCCTCCAGATGGACATCCTGGG
>JBLNFH010000124.1:0-3250 GCA_050263475.1 Deltaproteobacteria bacterium | reverse complement strand
GCGCCGGATGACGCAGCGGAGGGTTCCACGGAGCGGCCTGTGGAGCGAGGTGCGAATTGCGGTGAGCGGAACGGCAGTGAGCGGGCGAAGGTCGCGAACGTAGCGGAGTGGAAGCCCTCCGCGAGGAAGAAGGCGAATTTCAGGGGACGCGGTCGGTAAGCGAACCCCTCCGAGACGGCGCAGCCGGCCGGGCGGGCGGATGCGGCGCGATTACAGGATGTTCGCGGCGAGCTCGGCCAGGGGGGAGCGCTCGCCCTTGACGAGCAGGACGTGCCCGGAGATGGCCTCGCCCTTGAACTTCTCGACGGTGCAGGAGAGCCCGTTGCTGGCGGAGTCGACGAACGGGTTGTCGATCTGGTAGGGGTCGCCCGTCAGCACCACCTTGCTGTTCTCCCCCGCACGGGTGAGGATGGTCTTGACCTCGTGCGGCGTCAGGTTCTGGGCCTCGTCGATGATGATGTACTGGTTGGGGATCGACCGCCCGCGGATGTAGGTGAGCGGCTCGATCTCCAGGATTCCCAGGTTGATGAGCTCCTGGTAGCCGCGCATTCCCTGCCGTTTGCGGCGGCTGAATCCGAACAGGTATTCGACGTTGTCGAAGATCGGCTGCATCCAGAGCTTGAGCTTTTCCTCCACGTCGCCCGGCAGAAACCCGATGTCCTTCCCCATCGGAAAAACGGGACGCGAGACCAGGAGCCGCTGGAAGACCTCCTCGTCGGAGGTCTTGCGAAGCCCCGCGGCGATCGCGAGGAGGGTCTTCCCGGTGCCGGCCTTCCCCGCAAGCGTGACCAGCTTGATCGAGTCGTCCAGCAGCACGTCCAGGGCGAAGTGCTGCTCCTTGTTGCGCGGGCGGACCCCCCAGACGTCCTCCTTGAAGGGGGGAAGGGGGCGCACCCGCTTCCGTCCGGGGTCGTACCGCCCGAGGGCGGAGGCATGCGAAGACCCGTCCCGAAGGACGAGGAACTCGTTCGGAAGCAGGTCTTCTCCGCCCGGAGGCGGCGCGCTCTCCCCCGCCGCGTAGAACGCGTCGATCCACCCCTTCTCGACCTCCACTTCCCGGAACCCCTTGTAGAGCTCCTCGATCTCGACGCGGCCGCTCTCGTAGTCCTGCGCGCGCAGGCCCAGCGCGTCGGCCTTGATCCGGAGGTTGGTGTCCTTGGAGATGACCACGACGGGGATGTCTTTCTCCCGCGCGCGGACGCTGAGCGCCACCGCGAGGATGTGGTTGTCCTCCTTCCCTCCGAGGAGCTCCGCCGGAAGGAGGGAAGCCCCCTCGGCGCCGAAGGCGACCCGCAGCTGCCCCCCGTTCCCCAGGGGGATCCCTTCGGACAGGCTCCCCTCCTCGCGCATCTTGTCGATGTACTTCGACACGGTCCGGGCGTTGCGCCCGAGCATGTTCAAATCCTTCTTGAAGTGGTCGAGCTCCTCGATCACCGTGATCGGGATCACGACGCGGTTGTCCTGGAATCGGTAGACGGCGTTGGGATCGTGCAGGAGGACGTTGGTATCCAGCACGAAGTTCTTGATCATCACTTGAGCTCGGCCAGCTTCTGCCGTGCCTGCGAGGCGGCCGCGGACTTGGGGTATTTCGACTGGACGAGCTCGAACAGGATGCGGGCGTTCTTCCGGTCCTTGAGCGCCAGGAAGGAAAGCCCCTGCTTGTACATGGCGTCGGGCGCCTTGTCCCCGCCCGGGTACTTGTCGACCACGTCCTGGAAGGAAAGGATCGCGTTCTCGTAATCCTTCTCCGCGTAGTACGTCTCCCCCTTCCAGTAGAGGACGTTCGGCAGCAGCCGGTGGCCGGGATATTTCGACGTGAATTCCTGGAGGACCTGCCGTCCCTTGCGGGCGTCCCCGCTCTTGATGAGCCCCAGCGCGTAGTCGTACATCTCTTCCGGGCTCTTCCAGCCCTGCGGCGGCGGGACGGGGCCTGCCGATGGCGCGGGGGAAACCCCGGCCCTCTCCTCGAGCGCCGCCACGCGGCGGGAGATATCGTCCACCTTGGAAAGTTTTGCCCGGACTTCCTGGAGCGCCTGGTCCTGCTCCGTGGTCTTGTCGTTCAGTCGGGAGATGTCTTTCTGCAGCTGCACCTTCGTCTCGTCGGCTCGGGTCATCGCGGTGACCTGGTCCGACTTGAGCTGGTCGTACGATGCGGTCAGGTCGGCCACGCTCTTCTGCAGGGAGGGGACCTCACCGCTCTCCACGCGTCCCAGGCCGGGGGAAGGAGCGGAGGCCGCGGATCCCTTGATCGTCGCGACCTCCCTTTTCAACCCTTCCATTTCCTCCTGGAGCCGTACGAAGGATCCGGTGTCCGCAACCGCGCAGCCACCCGCAAGGGCCGCCAGGCACAGGAGCGATACGACGGTTCCGGGTTTCATGCGGTCCCTACTTCGTCACGAAGTGCGCCCGGCGGTTCTTCGCCCAGGCAGCCTCGTTGTGACCCGGGTCCACCGGCTTCTCCTTGCCGAAGCTGACCGTGGAGAGCGCCGAGGCCGGAACGCCGAGGGACACCAGGTAGGCACGTGCGCTTTCCGCGCGGCGGTCCCCCAACGCCATGTTGTATTCGGCGGTGCCCCGCTCGTCGCAATGCCCTTCGATCTGCAGCTTCGCACCCGTGTTTTTCTTCAGGTAGTCCGCCACCTGCGCAAGGACCTGCTTGGCGTCATCCCGGATGAACGACTTGTCGAAGTCGAAGTGGATGTCCGAGAACGCGGACGGCATCTCCTTGGTGACCGCCGCCCCCGCCTCCGCGGCTGCCATCTGCTGTCCGGCGGAAGGCGCTTCCGGCTTCACCGGTTCGGAGACGATCCCCCCCCCGGGGGCTTTCTGTTCGGAGGACGCTGCGGGACCACCGGCGGTCTCGGTCGATTTCACTGCCTGTTTCTTCGCGCACCCCAGTGCGAACACCATCATGACCGCCAGCATCGCAGCACCCAACTTCCAGACCCCTCTTTTCCCCATTCCCCTACTCCTTTCGTGAGATAGATGGACGTGCAGCATCGGAAACCCGCAAGGATTTTCCATGGAAATCACCGGCTATCTTCGAGGAGACCATGCAGGCGAACCCACCCCGCCAAGCCCCGACAACAGGCTCTTTCCCCACCTTCCATCTGCGGAGATTATTTTCAGCTCAGAATATCCCTTTTTCTGAAACGTGTAAACCACGTACCGCCCGTCGGGGGAATACGAAGGATCGGTGCAGTCGCCGTCCGCGGATGCCAGGGGCTGCTGGTCGGATCCGTCCGGTTTC
>JBLNFH010000123.1:0-3133 GCA_050263475.1 Deltaproteobacteria bacterium | reverse complement strand
GGGGGCTGACGGAGCGGACCCGGGTCATGTTCGGCCCGCCCGGGCACGCCTACATCTTCCTCGTGTACGGCATGTATTCCTGCATGAACGTCGTGACCGAGCGCGAAGGGCACGCATCCGCGGTGCTGTTGCGGGCGGTGGAGCCGGCGGGAAGCCTCGAGGGAAACACGCGGGGGCCCGGCCTTCTGTGCAAGGCGATGCGGATCGACCGGAGCCTGAACGGCCACGACCTGTTGAGCGACGATTTATTCATCGAGGATGCGCCGCCTCTCGAAGGATCGTCGATCGTGAAACGACCCCGGATCGGGGTGGACTACGCGGGGCGCTGGGCGAGACGGCTTTTGAGGTTTTACGTCCGGGACAACCCGTTCGTTTCGAAGCGGTAGCCCCCGCCGGGGCTATGACCGGAAATTGACGAACTGCATCTCCAGGCCCAGGTCCTGCGCCTTGAGCAGCCGGATGATCTCCTGGAGATCGTTGATGCTCTTCCCGGTCACGCGCACCTGCTCCTCCTGCATCTGCGACTGGACCTTGAGCTTGGTCCCCTTGATCAGGGCGATGATCTCCCTCCCCTTCTCCTTGGGGATCCCCTGCCGGATGGTGATGAACCGGCGCACCAGCCCGCCGGAAGATGGCTCCACCTTGCCGTATTCCAGCGCCTTGAGGGAGATCCCCCGCTTGACGCACTTGGTTTGCAGCACGTCCAATACCGCCTTCATCCGGAAATCGTCGTCGGATACCACCTTGATGCCCTCTTTCTCCAGGAGGACTTCGCTCTTGGACCCCTTGAAGTCGTAGCGCTGCCCGATCTCCTTGATCGTCTGGTTGACCGCGTTGTCCACCTCCTGCATGTCCACGGTGGAAACGATATCGAAAGACGGCATTCTCCCCTCCGCGCCGATCCGCAGATCGCCTGCAATCCTTCGGAAGCGGAAAAACCCTGCCATCGCGCGAACGGTCGCGTCGCGTTCGAGCTGCGAGGCGGCTTGCGCTCCGGCTGCTACAACAGCTTCTGGACGGCCCCGAGGACCTCGGCGTAATCGGGTTCCGTGCCGAT
Source organism: Deltaproteobacteria bacterium (assembly GCA_050263475.1). Taxonomy (GTDB): domain Bacteria; phylum Desulfobacterota; class Deferrimicrobia; order Deferrimicrobiales; family Deferrimicrobiaceae; genus FEB-35. The sequence continues at coordinate 2,076 of JBLNFH010000123.1, read as the reverse complement.
CTCCCGGACATGCTGGACGTATTTGACCTTGTCGTCCGCACCCACCACGAAGATGGACCGGGAAAGGAGCTTGAGCTCCTTGATCAGCACCCCGTAGGCCTGTGCGAACGAGCGGTCCTGGTAATCGGAGAGGACCTTTATACGGTCCACCCCCGCGGCGGCGCACCAACGCTTCTGGGCGAACGGCAGGTCCAGGCTGATCGTGACCAGCGCGACTTTTTCGGGGAGCTTTGCCGCCTCCAGGTTGAAGCGGCGGGTCTCCATATCGCATACCGGGGTATCCAGGGAAGGCACGCAGCTGAAGATCTTGATCTTCCCCTTGAAGTCCGAAAGCGAAACCGGCGCAAGGCTTCCGTCCACCGCCCGGAAATCGGGAGCCTTGTCCCCCGCCTTGATCTCCGGTCCCAGTAGGGTCACGGGTTTCCCCTTGAACGTAATGACTCCCGATCTCTCCTCCATGTCGCCCCCTTTTCCATAAACAGGAATGCGGATCGAATCACCCGGCCGCCACGTACCCTGTATCGATGTCCACGGCGGCCGTTTCGTTGCGGAATTTCATAGGGAACCCCTCCGCCAGGAAGATGCGGGGATTGGCCCCATCTCCCTTGCGGGGATACTATAGAGAAAATCGTCTCTTTCGGGAGGACGGGAAACCCCATGAAAGACACCCGGCGGCCATTACCGCTTTTTCCCGGCGCGCAGCCCCCCCGTGCGCCCCTTGCCGACCGGATGCGCCCCCGGACGCTCTCCGAATTCGTCGGCCAGGAGGAGATCCTCGGGGAAGGGAAATTCCTCTCCTCCGTGCTTTCCGCGCGTCCCCTGCCCTCGCTGATTTTCTGGGGCCCGCCCGGAACCGGGAAGACAACGCTCGCCCGGATCATCGCCGCGGAGACGAAGGCGGTCTTCCTCCCCTATTCGGCCGTTCTCTCCGGGATCAAGGAGATCAAGGACGCACTGTCGGAGCTGAAACGGGGCGGGCGGCTGGAGGAGCGTCCCGCGATACTTTTCATCGACGAGATCCACCGGTTCAACAAGGCCCAGCAGGACGCGCTGCTCCCCTACGTCGAGGACGGTACGGTCACCCTCTTCGGTACCACGACGGAGAACCCCTCGTTCGAGATCCGCAACGCGCTGCTCTCCCGGTGCCGCGTCCTGGTCCTGGCCCCCCTGTCCCCTTCCCAGGTGGAGACCATCGCGGTGCGCGCGCTGTCCGACAAGGAACGGGGACTCGGGAAGGAGGCGTCGTTCCTTTCCCCGGAAGCGCTCCGGCACATCGTCGAGATCTCGGACGGGGATGCGCGGGTGGCCCTGAACGCGCTGGAGGCCGCGGTAGTGATCGCGGAGCACAAGAACCTGGGACAGGTCGACGTCGCGGTGGCCGAGGAAGCGCTCCGCAGGAAGGCGCTGCTCTACGACAAGGACGGGGAGGAGCACTACAATCTCATCTCGGCCCTGCACAAGAGCCTGCGGGGGTCCGACCCCGACGCCGCCCTCTACTGGCTGGCGCGGATGCTCGAAGGAGGCGAGGATCCCCTCTACATCGCCCGCCGCATGATCCGGTTCGCCTCGGAAGACGTCGGAAACGCCGCCCCGGGAGCCCTCCAGCTCACCCTGGCGGCCGCGGAAGCCTACCGGACCCTGGGGAGTCCCGAAGGGGAGCTCGCCCTGGCGCAGGCGGTCGTTTACCTGGCCACCGCGCCCAAGAGCAACCGCGTGTACACGGCGTTCCAGCGAGCGATGGGGGAGGTGAAGGCCGGCGGGAGCCACCCCGTGCCCCTGCACCTGCGCAACGCCCCCACCCGTCTGATGAAGGAGCTGGGGTACGGCGAGAAGTACCAGTACCCGCACGACTTCGCGGACGCCTTCGTCCCGGAGAACTACTTCCCCGAAACGCTCGGACGGCGGAAATACTACGAGCCCTCGGACGCGGGATACGAAAAGACGATCTCCGAACGGCTCAAGGCCTGGTGGGGCGGCCTCCGGAAAAAGTAGGGCGTCATCGGGTTCAACAGCAGGTTCAAAAGGGCAGTCCCGACGACCTGGCCGCCGTAGCTGATCCCCAGGCTCTCCCGCAGC
>JBLNFH010000122.1:0-8005 GCA_050263475.1 Deltaproteobacteria bacterium | reverse complement strand
GAGGAGCCGGGGCTGGTCCTGATCCACCATATGGACGTGGTTCCGGCCCTTGCGGACGAGTGGATCGTCCCCCCCTTCTCGGGAGAGATCCGGGGCGGCTTCCTGTACGGCCGGGGGACGCTGGATACCAAGGGGCTGGGCGTGGCGCACCTCTGCGCGGCGATCGGCGCCGCCCGATCGGGGATGCTGCGCCGCAAGCTCTACCTCGTCGCCAACGCCGACGAGGAGGTCGGCGGCGGGGAAGGGGCCGAGTTCTTCATCCGGCATCTGCCGATCTCCTTCGGGCGCGCTTACGGGATGAACGAGGGGGGCGTGGGGGTGCGGGACATCTTCGGTCCCGGGAAATATTTCCTCGTGAACATGTGGGAGAAGGGCCCGCTGTGGCTCCGGCTCTCCGCCGCGGGGCGCGCGGGGCACGGCAGCCGCCCTTCGCCCAAGGACCCCCCCGCGAGGCTCTCCCGGGCGATGGCGAGGATCGCATCCCACCGCAGCCCGGCGCGGCTGACCGAGCCGGTGCGGGAGATGCTGCGCGTGCTCTTCGCGTTGGGCCGGATCGCCCTGGACCCCGATGCGCTCACGGGGGGCCCCCGGGATGCGGCGGCGCTGGAGGCGTTCGCGAAGGAGTTCCCCGAAACCGATCCCCTCTTCCGCAACACGTTCGCCGTCACCACGCTTGCCGCGGGGTTCAAGCCCAACGTCATCCCGGCGAACGCGGAGGGGACGGTGGACTGCCGGATCCTTCCCGGCGAGGAGCCGGAGAGCGTGGCGGCGCAGGTCCAGGAGATGGTGCGCGAGTTCGACGTTGCCGTGGAGACGCTCTTCGCCGAGAAGCCGTCCGGCTCTCCCCGCGGCCCGCTCTTCGACGCGGTGGAGGACGCGGTCCGGACCGTTCATCCCGATGCCGTCATGCTGCCGTACCTGTCCACCGGGTTCACCGACTCGCGGTTCTTCCGGGCGGTCGGGGTGGAGACCTACGGGCTGATGCCGCTGCTGATGGCCCGGGAGGACATGGGCCGCATCCACGGAGTGGACGAGAAGATCCCGACGGCGGGCATCGGGGAGATGACGGCAGCCATGACCGCGCTCATCGATCGGTGGAATTCCGATCGCTTGGGCGGTCGGATCTTGTAAGCCCATGTGCGGCATCGCGGGATTTCTCGCAACGGGGAACGCCCGTCCGGGGAGGGAACTGCTGCGGCGGATGGGGGGGACGATGGCCTGCCGCGGCCCCGACGCCTCCGGCGAGTGGCTCTCCGCCGACGGGAAGGCGGGGCTTTCCCACCGGCGGCTCTCCATCCTGGACCTGACGGAGGCCGGCGCCCAGCCGATGACGGGGGGAGACGGCGCCTCGGTGCTCTCCTACAACGGCGAGGTGTACAACTTCCGCGAGATCCGCGAGGAACTGAAAAAGAAGTGGCACGCCTTCCGCAGCGACTCTGACACCGAGGTGATCCTGGCCGCCTGCCGGGAGTGGGGGGTGGTGGGTGCGGTCTCCCGGTTCATCGGGATGTTCGCCTTCGCGCTGTGGGACGGCCGGTCGGGAAAACTCTTCCTGGTGCGCGACCGGCTGGGGATCAAGCCGCTCTTTATCGCCAGGGCGCCGGGGCTGTTCCTTTTCGCCTCCACGCTCAAGCCGTTCCTCGAATGCCCTTCCTTCTCCCGCGAGGTCGACCGCGCCGCGCTGCAGTACTATCTCGAGTTCCAGTACGTGCCGGCGCCGCATTCCATCTTCCGGGACGCGCGCAAGGTGCCCCCCGGCCACATCGTCGAGATCTCCCCGGACGGGACGGAGAGCCAGCGGGCGTACTGGGACATCGCAAACCATTGGGGGCAGCGGGAGGGGCGGCCCCGCACGGAAGGGGAATACGTCGAGGAACTGTCCTCCCTGCTGGATTCTTCCGTCCGGTACCGGATGATCAGCGACGTCCCTCTGGGTGCGTTTTTGTCGGGCGGGATCGACTCGTCGCTGACCGTCGCCCTGATGCAGCGGGCATCCTCCCTGCCGGTCAAGACCTTCTCGATCGGGTTCGCGGAAAAGGGGTACGACGAGTCGGGATTCTCCCGGAAAATCGCCCGGCATATCGGGACCGACCACCGCGAGAAGCGGTGCACGCCCGCGGAGGCGCTCGCCCTGGTCCGGAAGATCCCGGATGCGTACGACGAGCCGTTCGCCGACTCCTCCGCGATCCCCACGATGCTCGTTTCCGATTTCACGCGGCAGCACGTCACCGTGAGCCTCTCGGGGGACGGCGGGGACGAGCTGTTCTGCGGATATCCGCGATACGCGTGGGTCCGTTACGGGCGCGTCGTCCAGCGGATTCCGGCCTTCCTGCGGAGCCCGGTGTGCTCGCTGCTTTCCCGCGTTCCGGTCCATGGGATCCAGCGCGCGGCGGAGAGCGTCGATCACGACGACCCGGCGCGGATGTACTTCCACACGGTGGGGATCTTCCGGGACAATCTCCTGGCGGAGATTCTTCCCGACGTGGCGGACGACTCGCAACTGCCGTACTTCCGGACGTTCGGGGACGGGCGGTGGGGAGGGGTCGTCGAGCGTGCGATGGCCACCGACATCCGCACCTATCTCGTGGACGACATCCTGGCGAAGGTCGACCGGGCATCGATGGCCTACTCGCTGGAGGCGAGGGTCCCCCTGCTCGACCATCGCGTGGTGGAGTTCGCGGCACGGCTGCCGACGGCGTTCAAGGTCCGCGGGGGGGAGACGAAACCCCTGCTGCGAAAGATCCTCTACGGCCTCGTCCCCCGGACGCTGCTGGACCGCCCGAAGATGGGGTTCGGCATCCCGGTGAACCGGTGGCTGCGCCACGAGCTCAAGCCCCTGCTCCTGGAATACCTGGGGGAGGAGCGGATCCGCCGGGAAGGGTTCCTGCTGCCGGCGGGCGTGTCCCGCCTGGTGCGGGAGCACCTCTCGGGCCGGCAGGACCACCAGTACCGCCTCTGGGCGCTCCTCGTCTTCGGGATGTGGAGGGAGCGCTACCTCCCCTGACGGCGGCCGCCCCCGGTCAGAAGACGATCGTATCCCCGTTCCCCACGTAGTATTCGCTCTTGCTGCCGAGCCTACCGGACCCGCGGGCGACGGGCATGCCGCGCTCGAGCATCTTCTCGACCGTGAGGATCCCCGTGCAGTGGTTGCACGCGAGCTGCTGCAGCCGGTACGCCTGGAGCTTGTCCAGCAGCTCCTCCTGAGCGGGCCCCCACTCCTCGAACGGCGCGATGTGCAGCCCCCCGTAGACGCCATGGAATTCCGTGAACCCTTCGAACGCCTCCTCGGCGTATTCCAGCAGCCCGATCACCCCGGGATGGCAGCACCCGGTGACGGCGACCATCCCCCGCCCTTCCACGTGGAAGTAGAGCGACTGCTCCCCGTGGGTCTTCAGGAAGATGGGGATGTCGAAGGTGGCCGAGGCACAGCCGGGAAAAAGCACGTGCGGGAATTCCGGCCCGAGCTCCACGACCCTGCCCGTGTGGCCGCTCCTCCCCAGGAGCTCCCTGCTCCTTTCCGAGAAGCCGGTGGGGATCAGGATCTTCACGTCGGCGCGGTATTTCAGGGCCGCGGGAAGCCCCCAGAAGTGGTCGACGTGCTCGTGGGTGATATACAGGAAATCGATCTCCCCGCGGGAGAGCATCCCGTCGATCCCCTCGCGGCGGAAGACGTCGTCCATGTAGGCGACGTCCCAGCCCACGTCCATCAGGATCTTCCTGGAGCGTCCCCCTCCGTCCACGGTCTCGATCAGGGCGGACACGCCGGCGGCGTTCTCCGGGGTCCACTTGACGTCGAACTGGTCGACCTGCAGCCCCCCCGCCTCTCTCACGTCCTGCCGCATCCGGTTGTTGTCGTGCCAGGCCACCTCGGAGAGACACTTGATGGAAAGCGACCGTACGCGCCCGATGTCCACTTTGCCCATCGCCCCACCTCCCGCTCGGGTTCTCCTACCCACAATCATACGTTAAAAACTTAAAAACTCAGGGACGTTCTTGAACTTTAACAACGTCCCAAAGTTACAAAGTTATTAAATCCCCGAGTTGCCTAAAGGAAGAGCAAGGCGACGAGGGCGAAGACGGGCAGCAGGACCGCCGCGGAGTACGCCATATAACCGAAGAAGGATGGCATCCGCACCCCGGCGCCTTCCACGATCGCCTTGACCATGAAGTTGGGCGCGTTCCCGATGTAGCTGTTCGCCCCCATGAAGACCGACCCCGCGCTGATCGCCCGCAGGATCGGCGTGGAGACTCCCGCGACGTCGCCGTGCCCCGACAGCCCCTGCGCGAGGGAGAGGAACGTCAGGTACGTGGGGGCGTTGTCCAGGAAGCTGGATAGCGTTCCGCTCGCCCAGAAAAACTGCCACGGCTGCGTCACTCCCAGTTCCCCCCCGCGCGCCTTGAGGATCAGCAGCGCCGGGATCATCGTCGCGAAGATTCCGGCGAACAGGATCGCCACCTCCTCCATCGGGTGGTAGGTGAACTCGTTCTCCTCGCGGATCCGCGTCGGAGTCTTCCACGCGGAGAGGATCGCCGCCCCCGTCATCACGGTCTCACGGACCGGGGTGGGGAGGAAGACCGCCCCGATCACGACACCCAGCAGGAGAAAATTCCATCCCCCTGCGATCGACAGGGGGATCTTCCCGTTGCCATCCGCCTGCGCGGCATGTCCGCCGGGCGCCTCCGAGCGAAGCGCCAGGCGGTCCATGACATAGAAGATCCCGATGACGATTCCTCCCGCCGCCAGCCAGCAATGCCAAAGGTTTTTCACCGTCCAGAAGAACGGGACCCCCTTGAGGTAGCCGAGGAATAGCGGCGGGTCCCCGATGGGGGTGAGCAGCCCCCCGATATTGGCAACGACGAAGATGAAGAAGACGTAGACGTGAGCGGCACGCTTCCGATGGGCGTTGGCCCGCAGGAGCGGACGGATGAGAAGCATCGACGCGCCCGTCGTCCCCAAAAAGTTGGAGAGCACCGCCCCAGCTCCCAGGAACGCGCAGTTGATCCCCGGGGTCCCGCGGATCGTCCCCCGAAGCAGGATGCCCCCGGAGATCGTGAAGAGGCTGCCCAAAAGGACAAGGAACGAGACGTACTCGAGAGCGGTGTGAAACAGCTCCCGGGGAGCCGAAACGAGAAACCACGCAGCCACCGGAACGCCGAAGGCCGCACTCACCTTCCCGTAATGCCTCGACCAGAACGAGGGGGCAAACAGGGGAATCAGGGCGATGGACAGAAGGAAGCCGGCGAAGGGGAGCACGCTCCAGGGAGGAAGGGAACGACCGAGGGCGATCGGGTCGAGGGGCTCCACCGTTCCGCCTTACATATACAGGAAAAGGTGGTGCAGGCCCAGGGTGAGCATCCTCCCCGTCACCGAACGGCTCAATATATCGTTCCACCGATGCTCCCCCCACCCGCCGAGGACGGCCGCGTCCGCTCCCGTCTCCTCGCAGAACGCCGGGAACCGGTCCGATTTCGACCCGGAGAGCACCCTCTCCTCGAGGGACGGGTATCCGGCATCCGCCAGGATATTGCGTACGGGGGCAAGCCGCGCCTCGCCCTCCTCGGGGGAATCGACGATCGTCAGCAGAAGGATCCGGCAGCCGGATTTCCACAGGGAGAGCCTGGCCATCGCGCCCGCCGCCCGGGACGTGCGGTCCCCCCCTCCGCAGCCCACCACGACGGTCGACACCGGCCGGTAGATGGAGGCGGAAAGGAGAAGCGGCGCCGATCGGGACTGCATCATCGAAAGGACCATTTCCCCCGGCTCGTCCGCCAGGCCGTGGGCAAATCGCGAAGCGATACTGCTAACCAGCAGGTCACAGGCGGCGCAGGCCTTTTCCATCTCCCTGCGCGGGTCCCCCGCCGCGACCTCGCCGCGAAAGGCGATTCCCGCGGCGCGACAGGCCGCCGCGGCTTTCTCCAGCGCGGCGGATGCCTCCGCGGCATCCCTTTCGGCCAGGCGCTTTTCCGCCTGACGGGCGAGATAGATCGCTCCGGGCGGGGCGCCGGACTCGACGCGCCGGATCCCCTCGAGATCCACCAGGGCAAGGCCGTGGATCTCCCCGCCGTGCGACCGTGCCGTATCGATCGCCAGCAGCAGGGCCGCGCCGGACGGGTCCGCCGTGGAAACCGGGAGCAGGAGTTTCATGCGCTCCCGCCGTGCCGCCGGAAGCAGAACTCGCCCCCGCCCACCGACACGATCGCCAGCAGGCCGCCGAGGATCGCCAGATTCTTGGCGAACTGGACCGCCTGGCCCGCCGCGGAGAAATCCCGGTGAAAGACGGCCGTCACCGGGAGGAGGTAGAGGGCCAGCGCCAGCGCCCCGAGCCTCGGGAAATACCCCAGCAGGACCATGAGGCCCCCGCCGATCTCGATGAGGATCGCCAGGACGAGGAAGACCCCCGTCATGTGCATTCCCTTGTCCGCCATGTAGGCCTGGGTCTGTGAGAAGGCGGCGATCTTGCTCGCGCCGGAAATCAGGAAGATGCCGGACAGCAGGATGCGGGAGAGGAGGATTCCAACCGATGCGAGACGGTCCATCCGTTCACCTCCGTTGTTCTTCATCCTATTATGGTATTCGGCACCTTGGCACCTGCATTTACCGCGGGACGACACGAAAACGTTCAGGAGCGTCCCCGAGTGAACCGGATTCAGGGATGGAGACGGTCACACCACCGTGAGCCGGGGCTGCCCGGGAGCGGCCATCGGGTGGGTGCGGCCGATCCACCAGGCCGTCTCCCCGGCGTCCGCGAGCGCCTTGCGCAGCGAGTCCGCCCGTTCTTCCGGCACGAACAGGAGAAGCCCCCCCGAGGTCTGCGGGTCCGCCAGGATGAGGACCTCCTCCTCGGGGAAAAGCGGCGGGAAGCGGACCTTGGCGCGCTGGAACGACAGGTTCTCCCGGGTTCCGCCGGGAACCGGCGCGATGCCGAAACGCCGGTGGACCCACTGTACGCCGGGAAGGTGAGGGTGATCGGCCAGCGCGGGACGGATGCGCCGGTGCATCAGATCCCGCACTCCCGGGAACACCGGGATTTCAGAATGGCGTATCTCGGCGCAGAGGCCGCTCCCCTCCAGCACCTCGATCAGATGCCCGGTCAATCCGTACCCCGTGACATCCGTGGCGGTGTGGATCCGCGCCTCGTGCCCCGCGCGCGCCGCCCCGGCGTTGAGCCGCGACATGGACTCTATAACGGCGTTCTCCGTTTCCTTCGACGCGATCTTCCACTTGATCGCCGTGGTCGCCACGCCCGTCCCGATCGGCTTGGTGAGGACGATGTGGTCCCCCGCCCTGGCCCCCCGGTTGTCCCAGACCCGGTCCGGTGGCACGCTGCCCGTCACCGACAGCCCGAACTTGGGCTCCCGGTCCTTGATCGTGTGACCGCCGATGATGCAGATCCCGGCTTCCCTCGCCTTGTCGACCGCCCCCGCCATCACGTCCGCCAGCATCGGCAGCACCTTCGGGTCGTCGGGGAACGCCGCGATCGCCAGCGCGTAGAGCGGCTCCCCCCCCATCGCGTAGACGTCGCTCAGCGAATTGGCCGCGGCGATCGTCCCGTAGGTGTACGGGTCGTCGACGATCGGCGTGAAGAAGTCGAGCGTTGCGACCAGCGCCCGGTCCGCATCCAGGCGGAAGATCCCCCCGTCGTCGGCAAGCGAGGTTCCCACCATCACGCGCGGGTCGGTCGGGAGGGGAAGAGCGGCAAGTATCCGGGCAAGGACCCCCTGCCCCAGCTTCGACGCTCAGCCGGCGCAGGAGGACAGGTGCGTCAGGAAGATCCTCTCCTTATCGCTCAATAACCGAATCCCCTGGGGATTATGCCGCCTTTTTCACGGGGACCTGGATCTCGGTCAGCATGTCGTCCTGGGTCCCTCCGGCGTGCGGCTCGGGGGCCACGAAGAAGACCTCCCGAGGCTCCCCGGCTACAACATACCGGTTCTCCCGGAGCCACTCCAGCACTTTTTCGTAGGTGCATTGAATCCAGTCGTACGGCCCCCGGTGAAAGAAGGA
>JBLNFH010000121.1:0-3681 GCA_050263475.1 Deltaproteobacteria bacterium | reverse complement strand
CAAGACCCGGGGGATTCTGTCCGTCCTGCACGACCCGTACGAGACCCCCCTGCGCCGGCTCTCCGAGATCAAGGTGGACGTGTCCATGCTCCGGGAGCGGATCAACAACGCCCCGAAGCTGGTCGGCGACGTCTACCTCGCCCGGATCTACGAGGAGGCGCGCCGGAAGGCGGGGACGGAAAAATGGGAGGGGACCATCCGGGACCGGCTGAAGGCGCTGGAAGACATCTACACCATCCTCAACAACCGGGCAGCGGCGTCGCGCGCGGAGACCCTCGAGGTGATCATCATCCTGCTCATCGCCCTCGAGATCGTGATGGGGCTGTTGAGGCGATGATGCGGCCGGGCCGCTGCCGGTGCGTGAAGCCGGCGGCGGTTTTTGCTACTATTCACCCAGTAAATCCTCGGTGGAGGAAAGACCGATGAAGATTCGCGCCATCGACCAGCTGGACCTTGCCGGAAAACGGGTGCTGATCCGCGTCGATTACAACGTGCCGCTGGACAAGGCGGGCAACATCACCGACGACACCAGGATCCAGGCGGCGCTCCCGACCGTCCGCCACGCCGTGTCGCACGGCGGAAAAGCGATCCTCCTGTCCCACATGGGCCGCCCGAAGGGGAAACGGGTGCCGGAGATGAGCCTGGCCCCCGTGGCGAAGCGGCTCTCCGCGCTCCTGGGTAAAGAGGTTCCCTTCGTGCCCGACTGCGTCGGCGAAGCGGCGGAAAAGGCGGTATCGGCGATGCGCCCGGGCGACGCCATACTGCTGGAGAACGTCCGCTATTACCCCGAGGAAGAGAAGAACGACGAGTCCTTCGGCAGGAATCTGGCAGCCCTCTGCGACGTCTACGTCAACGACGCCTTCGCCACGGCGCACCGGGGCCACGCCTCCAACGTCGCGGTCACGCGGTTCGTGAAGGAGAAGGCCGCGGGGCTCCTGATGAAGAACGAGATCGCCTATTTCGAGAAGGCGCTCGTCGATCCTGCCCGCCCGCTCGTGGCGGTCTTCGGCGGGGCCAAGATCTCCGGCAAGATCCAGGCGATCCACAACGTGCTGGGCAAGGTGGACAAGATCCTCATCGGGGGGGCGATGGCGAACACGTTCTTCGCGGCGCAGGGGCACGAGGTGGGGAAATCCCTCTTCGAGGCCGAGATGCTGGACACGGCGAGGCAGGTGCTCGCCACCGCTGCCGCCCGCAAGGTGAAACTGTACCTGCCGGTGGACGTCGTGGTGGCCGACCGGCTCGAGAGCGCCGCCTCCACGAGGGCCGTTCCCGTGCAGGAGATTCCCGCCGACTGGATCGCGGCGGACGTGGGGCCGGCGACCTCCCTGCTGTTCCGGGAGGCCATGCAGGGTGCGAAGACGATCGTCTGGAACGGCCCCCTGGGAGCGTTCGAGATAGGGCCGTTCGGGAACGGAACGTTTTCGATGATGCGGGCGCTGGCCGAGAGCGACGCGGTCACGATCGTCGGGGGAGGAGACACCGACACGGCGCTCCACAAGGCGGGGCTCTTCTCCCGGATGTCTTACGTCTCCACGGGCGGGGGAGCGTTCCTCGAGCTGCTGGAGGGGAAGCGGCTGCCGGGAATCGAAGCGCTGGAATAGCGGGGCTCCCGTGCCCCGCTCGTCCCCCAAGGCCCGCATCGAGGAGCTCCGGCGGCTCATCCGCTACCACAACGACCGCTACTACCGGGAGGACGCGCCCGAGATCTCCGACGCCGAATACGACGCCCTCTTCCGCGAGCTCCAGGATCTGGAGGCCGCCCATCCCGGGCTCTTCGATGCGGAATCCCCTACCCAGCGGATCGGGGCGGCGCCGGTCGAGGCGTTCGGCACGGTCGTTCGGACCGTCCCGATGCTGTCCCTGCAGAACGCATTCACGGAAGACGAGCTGCGCGAATTCGACGCACGGGTCCGCCGGGTGCTTCATGGCAAGGGGATCGCCGAATCCGCCCTGGCCGCCGCCGGCTACGTCGCGGAGGCGAAAATCGACGGGCTCGCGGTGGAGCTGACCTACGAGGGGGGGAAATACCTCCGCGGCGCCACCCGGGGCGACGGCGTGCGCGGGGAAGACGTCTCCGCCAACCTGCGCACGGTGCCCGACGTTCCCCTTTCCATCCCCGGCCGTCCTTCCCGCACGGCGCGCCCGCCCTCCCCCGCCGCGGCCCGCCGGGATCCTCCCCCCCTCCTGGACGTGCGCGGGGAGATCTTCATGGAGAAGGCGGCGCTGCGGGAACTGAACCGCGGGCGGGAACGCCGGGGGGAGGCTCCCTTCGCCAACCCGCGAAACGCCGCGGCGGGGTCCGTGCGCCAGCTGGATTCCCGGGTGACGGCGAGCCGTCGGCTTCGCCTCTGGGTGTACGGAACGGGCCGGGCGGAAGGAATCTCCTTCGGCACCCACTGGGAGGAGCTGGGCCTGCTCGACGGGTGGGGGTTCCCGGTGAACTGGGAAGGAAGCCGGAGATGCCGCGATATCGGGGAGGTGCTCGAATACTACCGCCACGTGGAAACCGTGAAGGAGAAGCTTCCTTTCGAGATCGACGGCATCGTGGTGAAGGTGAACGACCGCGCGCTCCAGGAGGAGCTTGGCGAGATCTCGCGGTCCCCGCGGTGGGCGATCGCCGCCAAGTACTCCCCCGGCCGGGCCGAAACGATGGTCGAGGACATCGTGGTCAGCGTCGGGCGCACCGGAACCCTCACCCCGGTCGCGAACCTTGCCCCCGTGGTGGTCCGCGGCGTCACGGTCCGAAGGGCCACCCTCCACAACCAGGATTTCATCGAAGAGAAGGACATCCGCGTCGGGGACCGGGTCGTGGTGCAGCGCGCGGGGGAGGTCATTCCCGAAGTCGTCGAATCGTTGTCGGCCGGACGGAAGGAAGCCGGACGGCGGGAGCCGTTCCGCATGCCGGACCGCTGCCCGATCTGCTCCTCCCCGGTGGAGCGGGTTCCCGGGGAGGCGGCGCACCGCTGCACGGGTCGGGGGTGCGTGGGCAGGCGCAAGGAGTCGCTGCGCCACTTCGTGTCCAAGAACGCGATGGACATCGAGGGAATGGGGGGGAAGATCATCTCGCTGCTGGTGGACGAAGGGCTGGTCACCGAGCCTTCCGACCTGTACGGTCTGGATCCGCAGACGCTGGCGGGCATGGAACGCCTCGGGGAAAAATCCGCGGGCAACCTCGTGCGCGCCATCGAAAGGAGCCGGACGCCGACGCTTTCCCGTTTCCTCTACAGCCTCGGGATCCCGCACGTCGGGGAGCATCTTTCCGAGGTGCTGGCGCGGCGGTTCGGGTCGCTGGACGCGATCCGCAATGCGACGGCAGAGGAGCTGTCCGAGGTGCACGAGATCGGGCCGGAGGTGGCGGGGAGCGTGTCCGGGTTCTTCGCCTCGACGGAAGGCAGGCGGATGGTCGATCGCCTCCTCGAGAGGGGTAAAATAAAGATTCGGCCGGAAAACCCCCTCGAGGGGAACCTGGCCGGGAAGACGTTCCTGTTCACGGGCACGCTTGCAATCGCAAGGGCGAAAGCCCAGGAACTGGTCCGGAAGGCGGGCGGGAACGTGGCCGCGGGCCTGAGCCGCAAGGTCGATTTCCTGGTGGCGGGCGCCGACCCGGGGTCCAAGCTCGCCAAGGCCCGCGAACTGGGGATCCGGGTGCTGGCGGAAGAGGAGTTCCTGGAAATGGCC
>JBLNFH010000120.1:0-3125 GCA_050263475.1 Deltaproteobacteria bacterium | reverse complement strand
GTATCTCAACCCGGTGTCGCTGGCGCACACGAACATGGGGCTGGTCAACGTCGCCGCCCTGTCGACGCCGTTGATCTTCACCGGCATCCCGTGGAACCTGGACCGGAGGCTCGGGCCCGGGGGATGCGGAGCCGGCCCCTGCGAGCCGACGGATGCGGCAAACCCGTTCCGGTTCGCCCTGAGCCCCTTCCCGTTCTCGGGTCTCGACCCCAGAACCCAGGCGGGGACTCCCCCGGGCGTGCTGCCCTCCTTCCCCGGGGTGCCCGCGAACGTCGCGAACAAGATCCTGTCGTACTACCCGTTCGGGCAGTCCGACGTTTTCCCGTGGGACAACACGACCCTGGTGCCCCCCCCACAGGGGATATCGCCCACTCCCGTGGTGAACCAGGTCCCGGTGCCTGCGAACTCGCCCGTGGCGGGGGTGACCCTGACTCCCAGCCTGCCCAGCCCGCAGGCCGGGGGCGCGAGCATCACGCTCACCGCGGCGGCCAGCGGGACCACCGGCAACTATGAGTACGAGTTCCAGGGCCGGCTCGCGGGCGCGGGGCCCTTCGCCGTCGCCAGGAGCTACGCCCCGGACCCCGCCTGGACCTGGGATACCGCCGGAATCCTGGGGGGAACCTACGAAATCCGGGTGAACGCGCGGAACGCGGGATCCACGGCGACCTTCGAGGCGTCCCAGACGCTGAACTTCACGATCACGACGCCCGCGGCAACGGGAGTGACCCTTACGCCGAGCCTGCCGAGCCCGCAGCCGGCGGGAGCCACGGTGACCTTCACCGCGGCGGCCGGCGGCGGCGGGACCTACGAGTACCAGTTCGCGGGCAGATCCGCGGGCGCCGGCGAGCTCTCGGTAGCCCAGGCATTCAGCCCGTTGGCCTCGTGGGGCTGGAACACCACCGGCGTCCCCCCGGGGATCTACGAAATCATCGTATTTGCGAGGGCCGCCGGAACCAATGTGCCGTTCCAAGCGAGCCGGTCGATACCGTTCGAGGTGCAGTGAGGCCGGCGCCTCGAACCGTTTCCATCGTTTACCTGGTCTTCTCCAGCCCGGGCGGCGGCTGGCGGATTCCCTTCGCCTCGCCGAACCGGCGCTTGAGCTCCTGGACGCGCTCTTCGAAGTCGCGGCTTAGCTGCGTCCCTTCCTCCACGCTGGAGATGACCCGCGGGGTGATGAACAGCACCAGCTCGTTCCGGGTCACGGCGTCCGTTCGGGCGCCGAAGATCCACCCGATCAGGGGGATTTTGTAAAGAAAGGGGATGCCGTCCCGGTTCAGCGACTTCCGCTCCTTGACCAGCCCCCCCAGGACGATGCTCCGGTCCGCGGTGGCCACGAGCGTGGTCTGGATGTTCCGCTTGAAGAAGCTGGGATTGGTAGTCGAGCTCGCCTGGGTGGTGCTGATCTCGCTCACCTCCTGCTCGATCTCCAGGGTCACGATCCCCTGATCGTTGATGAACGGCGTGAAGGTGAGAATCACCCCGACGTCCCGGTACTCCACGGTCTGGGTGGTGACCGGGGGATTGGAGTTCGCGACGATCGACGCCGTCGTCACCGGGACGGAATCGGCCACCTGGATCTTGGACTTCTTCCCGTTGGCGGCGATCACGCTGGGCGCGGACAGGATCGACACCTTCCCGTCGTTGGCCAGCGAGCGGAAGGCGGCGGTCAGCCGGTCGGTCTTGTCCACCACGTACTTGAGACCCGAGGTGATATCCGCCGCGGAGGTGACCAGGGACACGTTGTGGCTGACGTCGCCGATCTGCCGGACGTACGTCCAGTCGATCCCCAGCTTCAGCGTGTCGTCCAGCTGCACCTCCCCGATCAGGACCTCGAGCAGCACCTGGCGGGGGTAGACGTCGATCGCGTTCAGGGTCTCCAGGATCGCGGCGTACTCGGAAGCGCTCCCGCGGATGATGAGCGAGTTGGTCGGCTCGTCGGGGATGATGTCGAATCCCTCCCCGTCCTTTTTCGCCGGCCGCGCCTGCGAAGAGGTCTTCGCAGGCCCCTCGGGGGAAGTCGGCGGGGAGGATAGGATGAACGGCTTGACGGGCTCGGCCACCTGCGGCTGGAACTCGGTGGTTTTCGTGGGGAGTCCCGCCGCGCGCAAGGGATAGAGCTTTTCGAGGATCGCCGCCACGTCCTTTACCTTCCCGTGCCGGACCCGGTACAGGTGGACCATCCGCGAGGTGCTGGAAGGCTCCCGGTCCAGTTCCCCGATCCAGCGCTGCACCTCGTCAAGAGTCTTCGGGGATGCGGCCACCACGAGGAGGGCGTTCAGCCGGGCGAGCGGCACGAAGTTGATCCCCGAAGGCCGGCTGCTCTTCGATCCGAAGTCCAGGGCGCCGAAGATGGCGTCCAGGCTCTTCGACATCTCCTCGGGGTCCAGGAACTTTAGCGGGAACATCCGAACCCCGGACGACTTGAACGCGTCCGCGTCGAACAGCTCGACCAGGCGGGCGTGCTTCTCCATGTTCCCCGCCGTGTCGACCACCAGCAGCATGTTGGCCCGCGGAACCTCCACGGCGTCCCCTCCCGCGGACAGGAAGGGCTTGATCACCTTGACCATCTCGGCGGCGGCGATGTACTGCAGCGGGAACGCCCTCATGGTGGGCCGGTTGGGGGAAGTGAGGTCCACCTTTCCTCCCACCGCCAGCGGCTCCATCTTGGCCTCGTTCATCGGCACGATGTGGTACACGTTGCCCTCGAGGACCGCAGTGGCGCCGTTGATGCGCAGGATCGAGAACAGGATCTCGAGCGCGTCCTCCTTCTTTACCGCTCCCTGGGTGTTGACGTTCACGACCCCCCGGACCCTCGGGTCGATCAGGTAGTTGATCCCCGCGATCCTGCCCAGCGTCTGGATCACCTCATAGACGTCGGCATTGTTGAATTTCACCAGGAACCCCCCGCCGACGGAAACGGGAGCGGGCCGGGGCGCGAGCTGGGCGGCCGGAGGAGCGGCCGCGCCCGGGAACGCCGGCGGGGCGGGGGGCGTCACGGTCGACGGCGTTACCGCCCCCGGAAAGGCCGGTGGGGCCGCGGGCTTGACGGCGGCCGGAGGAGCGGCCGCGCCCGGGAACGCCGGCGGGGCGGGGGGCGGCACGGACGACGGCGCTACCGCCCCCGG
>JBLNFH010000119.1:0-3348 GCA_050263475.1 Deltaproteobacteria bacterium | reverse complement strand
ATTCACCCATTTTATGTTAGTAATAATTATCCTTTTGGACTAAATGGGAATTTTCCCCGCAAGGAGAAGTTCGGACAGGGAATAATGCCGATTAAGGGAAACAGCACACCGGAATCTGCATCGAAACCAGCAAACCGTGCGATCGGATTGCATGGAATGAGTGGTGGTTTTTCCCCAGATCCCGATGCAGAGCGAGGAATCGTGACAGCGCCGCTGTCCGGGAGACGGTTTTCGGAACAGCTGGCTTCCTCCATCAAGTGGCTCTTCGAGGGGGACAGGGTCGCCCTCAAGATCACGTCGCTGTACCTGTTTTTGGGGCTGACGTGGGTCCTGTACTTCTGCGAGCTGGTAAACGTCCCCGAGAAGGTGCGCGACACGATCTATGTCTCCTCGATGGCATGGGTGCTGTATTGGCTCATCGACCATGGCGTGAAGACGATCCGGCGCTCCGAGGAGGCGTTCAAGGAGAGCGAGAAGCGCATGGCGGGGATCCTGGAGACGAGCCCCTGCGGGATCCTGCTCATGGACGAGATGGGGACCATCGCGTACGTGAACCTCATCGCGTCGGGTATCCTCGGACTGAAGCGGAGCGAGCTCATCGGCAGGAATTACGAGGAGATCGGGTGGGAGATCACCGACGTCAACGGCAAACCCCTCCTCGAGAATAACCGGTACGCCGGCAGCGTTCTCAAGAGCGATGGGCCCGTCTACGACATGGAATGCACCGTCCGCCCGCCCGACAGGGATCGCGTGATCCTGTCGTTCAATTCCGCGCCGCTCTACGACAGGACGGGGAAAATCACCGGGATGGTCGTGGCGTTCATCGACATCACCGAGCGCAAGCGGGCGCAGGACCTGATGGTGCGCAAGCTGTCCCTCGCCGTCGAGCAGAGCCCCTCCGCGATCATGATCACCGACACGGAGAGCCGGATCGAATACGTCAATCCGTCCTACACCCGCATCACGGGATACGCCTCGTCGGAGGTCGTCGGAACGAGAACGACCACCCTGTGCGGCGAGTCGGCGGAACAGTGCAGGTCGGTCTGCAGCTCGCTCTGCGCCCGGGGGGAGCGGAAGGCGGAATGCCGGAGCGTACGGAAAAACGGCGAGCCGTACTGGGAGTCGATCACCGTGACCCCCATCCGGGACCCGGGCGGGGAGATCACCCACTACCTCTGGATCCGGGAAGACATCACCGCGCACCGGAAGGCCGACGAGGATCTTCGGGAGAGCAGGGCCAAGTTCCAGAGCCTGGTCGAAAGCATCAACGATTGGGTATGGGAAATCGACGGGAACATGATCTTCACCTACGCGAGTCCCAGGGTGCGCGACATCCTGGGATACGAGCCGGCGGAGGCCCTGGGGAGGTTGCCCCTGGATCTCATGCCGGAGCAGGAGGCCCGGCGCGTCCTGGAATCCTTCGAACCGATCTTCAGCCGCCGGGAAGCGTTCGAGCACATGGAAAACATCCATCTCCGCAAGGACGGCGGTCTGGTCGCCCTCGAGGTCAGCGGCGCCCCGTTTTATGCCCCCGACGGGTCGTTCCTCGGCTATCGGGGAGTCGCCCGCGACATCACGAAGAGGAAGCAGGCGGAGGAGGAGCTTCGCGAGAGCGAGGAGCGCTTCCGGGAGATGTTCGAGCAGACCGAGGAGCCGATCATTCTCTTCGCCGCGGGGAGCGCACGGATCCTGGACGCCAACCCGGCGGTCGCCGCCGTTTACGGCTACTCCCGGGACGAGCTCGTCGAAAAGGGCCCCGCCCTGTTCGTCGACCCCGCCGGCATGGAAGAGTTCGAGAAGAGCATCGGCGGCATCTGCGAGGGCAGGAATTTCTCCCTGGAGAAGGCCTATCACCGCAGGAGGGGCGGGGACCGGATCATCGTATCCATCCGGGGGAAATCGATCCGCCTCAAGGAGGGCCTCGTCTCCTACTGCACGTTCCGGGACATCACCGACAGGGTCCGCCTGGAGGAAGAGGCGAAGATCCAGCAGGCGAAGCTGATCCATGCGAACCGGATGACCGCGCTGGGCACGATCGTCTCCGGCGTGGCCCACGAGGTGAGCAACCCGAACAACCTGGTCATGTTCAACGCCCCCCTGCTCCTGTCGGCATGGCAGGACGCCCTGCCGGTCCTCATGAGGGAGTACCAGGAGAACGGCGAGTACACGCTCGCCGGGGTCCCGTTCACGGAAATGCGCACGATCGTTCCGAAGCTGTTGAAGGACATCTCCGAGTCCTCCCTGCGGATCAAGGCGATCGTCGGGATGCTCAAGGATTTCGCGCGACAGGACAAGCGCCGGGCGGACACCCCGATCGATGTGAACGAGGTCGTCCGGACGGCGATCGGCATCATCCAGCACGAGATCGCCAAGGGGACCCGGAGTTTCAGCGTCAAGTACGGGAACCGGGTGCCTCTGGTGAGAGGAGGAGCGATGGAACTGGAGCAGGTGGTGATCAACCTGATCGTCAACTCGCTCCAGGCGCTCCCGGATCCGGCATGCGGCATCGAGGTGAGCACCTCGTGGAACCGGACAACGGGCTGCGTGGAGATCCGCGTGAAGGACGAGGGGGAGGGAATGGACCCGGGCACGATGGCCCGCTTGGCGGAGCCGTTTTTTTCCACCAAGCTCGAATCCGGGGGGCTGGGGCTCGGGCTTTCCATCTCCCAGACGATCATCAAGGAGCACAAGGGGACGCTCACGTTCGAATCCGAGGTCGGCAAGGGGACGACCGCCTCCATCTCGCTGCCGGCCGCCTCGGAGAAGCCGGATGACGTTCCGGAAACGGGATCCCGGATCAATGCCCTCTACCACTGAAATGCCGGAGCGGCCATTCGCCGGGGGCGGCGTCGTGCTCCTGGTCGACGACGAGGCGGGGCTGCTGCGCTCAGCGAGCCTGACCCTCCGCTCCGCCGGCATCCCGACCGTCCTGACCGAGAGCGACAGCCGCCAGGTTCTCCCGCTGCTGGCCTCGACGGAGGTCGGCGTGATCGTGCTGGACCTCACCATGCCCCATCTGCCGGGGACGAAGCTTCTGGAGGAGATCCGCCGGGACCATCCGCAGCTCCCCGTCATCGTCATGACCGGCAGGAACGAGGTGGACATCGCGGTGAGCTGCATGAAGGCCGGCGCGTTCGACTATCTCGTCAAGCCCGTGGAAAGCGCGCGGTTCGTGTCCTCCGTGAAAAGGGCGCTGGAGGTCACCAGCCTGCAGGAGGAGGTCTCCTCCCTCCGGCAGCACCTCCTGTCCCCCGCGGTCGTCAACGCCGACGCGTTTTCGGCGATCCTGACGGATTGCCCGAAGATGCGGTCCATCTTCAAATACGTGGAGGCGATCGCCCCCTCCGG
>JBLNFH010000118.1:0-3260 GCA_050263475.1 Deltaproteobacteria bacterium | reverse complement strand
CGGCGCCGTATTGAGGGTCGAGGACAACAAGAACTTCCTGTTCGACGACAGCTTCCAGGGCTTCGTCGCCCTCAACATCAACCTTTAAACATGCGAGGGGAATCCATGTCAAACCGTAGGGCATTTCAAATCGTTCTGCTGTCCACGGCCTTTCTCCTTGTGATCGTCTGTCTGTCTTTCGCCCGGACAAGCCACAGGGAATACAAGGACGCCAAACTGGAGGATTGCCGGGAATGCCATAGCGGGTCCGGCGTGGCGGACAACCATGGCGCCTTCTTCATGAGCGAGCACCGGCTGCTGGCGCAGAAGGCGACCAGCAACTGCGCCGACTGCCACCAGCAATCCTTCTGCCTCGACTGCCACAACGGCGGGAACATCGAGACCGATCTGCAGAAAAGCGTCTCGAGGAGAGGCGAACCCATGCCGAAAACGCACCGTTCCGATTTCATCTCCATTCATCCCATCAAGGCATCGGACAACCTCCAGAACTGCTACCGCTGCCACGAGGCGACCTTCTGCTCGGACTGCCACACCCGACAGATCCAGCGGAACCGTGCCGGCATGCGCTTCAAAGGTTTCAATGGTCGGGCGGATCACATACCGGTGTTCGATTCCTCCGGTGTCCTGAATGCAGGTTGGGTTGCTTTTCATAGCGGGGAGGCGCGGAGGAACCTGCAGTCCTGCCAGTCCTGCCACCCGCAGAAGGCGGACTGCACGAATTTCCTGTGCCATCCGAATCTCGGGGGAAAGTGACAGAGAAAGAAGAAGGATAAACCTGGGTTCAAAAGGAGGATACAAATGGCGGACAAAAGAATCGTAGTTCCCGGAGATCCGATAGAAGCAGGCCCTCCTGTAAAGGTAACGGAGTTCGGACAGGTAGCGGAGTATATCCATAAGATCGTCAGCCGGAGAGAGTTCCTGCAGGTCACGGGCGCCGTCGGCCTGGGCGCCGCCACGTTCTATCTCATGGGGTGCGGCAGCAGCGGATCCGCGGATGCGACGCCGCGGCAGGTTTTCGTGGCCAACGCCCAGGGGATGATCGTCGCCACGCCAAGCCGCTGCGTGGGTTGCAGGCGCTGCGAGCTGGCGTGCAGCGAGTTCAATAACGGAAAGTCGCAGCCTTCGATCGCCCGGATCAAGGTCGGCCGGAATTACAATCTGGGTCCGGATAATGCGGTCACCGGGTTTATGAAGCAAGACGGCACCTGGGGCAACCATCGCATCGTCGCGGAAACCTGCCACCAGTGCCCGCACCCGGTTCCCTGCCAGCTGGCCTGCCCGAACGGGGCCATCGAGGTCGTCCCTCCGGTCAACGCCAGGGTGGTCAATGCCGACAAATGCCGGGGATGCGGCATCTGCGGGAAGGCCTGCCCGTGGGCGATGACCTCGCTGGACGGACCGGTGGACGGAGCGACGACGAAGGCGACGAAGTGCTTCCTCTGCAACGGCGACCCGGAGTGCGTCAAGGCGTGTCCGGCGGGAGCCATTCAATATGTTCCCTGGCAGGACGTGACCAAGTCCTATCCGCCGCGCCAGGTCGTGCCGGCATCCATTCAGCTGGCTTCGGACGTCAAGGATACCTGCAACAAGTGTCATTAAGAAAAGTGTCCCGGAATAAGACCGTTATTAAAGGAGGCAGATAATGGGCGGATGGACCGGAAAGGTCTTGCGGGTGGACCTGACGACAGGGATCATTTCCAAAGAAAGCACGGACAAGTATAAACCCTTTCTCGGAGGCACGGGCCTCGCGTACAAGGTCTTGTGGGACGAAGTGCCGCCGGGCACGAAGGCTTGGGACCCCGCGAACCGGATCATTTTCGGCGTGGGGCCGCTTTCCGGCACCGGGGCCCCGCTCTCCGGCCGCGTCTCGGTAACCTCCCTGTGGCCGATGCATCCGGACGAACTGCCGGCGACCGGGCACATGGGCGGGCACTGGGGGGCCGAACTCAAGTATGCCGGCTACGACTCCCTCATCATCCAGGGGAAGGCCGCCTCCCCGGTATGGCTCTACATCAAGGACGACGTCGTGGAGATCCGGGACGCGGGGAGGATGTGGGGCAACGGCATCTACCGCGCCACCTCCGACATCATGAACATCATGGGCGCGGAGGCCCAGGTGGCCGCCATCGGCCAGTGCGGGGAGAACCTGGTCCGCGGATCCAACGTCATGACCGGCCGCTCCCACTCGGCGGGAGGAGGGGGCAGCGGGCTGGGTTCCAAGAAACTCAAGGCGATCGGCATCATCGGCACCGGGGCGCTGAAAATCGAAGCCAGCAACAGCGCATGGAAGGATCTGGTCAATTACCAGCGATCCATCCTCGGCGCCAACTCGGGAGGCGTCGTGCCCAACACGTTCCAGGCGTGGCAACCGGACGGGTATTACGGGGGCACGCGCTGGACGGCGGCAAAGGGTCTGTACTGGGGTGCGGCCACTCCGCCGGTCGAGACCGGGGATTGCACGGCTGAGGACCTCAACAGCATCGGGCTGCGCACCTTCAAGGGGTACGCCGACTTCGGCGCGGGCGTGGGGGACAAGCACACGGTCAAGATCGGCGGCTGCCATTCCTGCCCGATCCGCTGCCACATCGCGACCGACGTCCCCGCGCTGGAGCAGTTCGGCGTCTCCCGGTATCAGGTGAACACCTGCAACGGCAATTCCTCCGGATCCGGTTTCACGATCAACATCACGAGCCGTTCGGAAAACAACATCACGGCGTCTCAGTACGGCGTCGCGCTTTGCGACGATTACGGCTGGTGGAGCGACTACGGGCTGGCCCAGGCGGACTTCAAGTGGCTGGCGCAGCACCTCCTGACGGCGGAGGAATGCACGGCCGCCGGCCTCCCGGCAACCGCCGTCGGAATAACCCCCCTTGAGGCTCGCCTCAGCGTCAAGGAGTGGATGCCCGTCGCCAAAAACCCTGATGGCACCATCGTCCCCGAAACTAAAGACTACAGGGGGGTCAGGGACCAGATCGCCAAATTCAAGGCAGCGGATTTCACGGGAAAAATGAATTTCATCCAATGGCTCATCACCGACATCAAGAACAACGTGATGAGTGACGGCACGGCGGCAAAAACGTTTGCGGACGCCACGCCGGCGACATATGAACTGATGGTCGCCGGGCAGGACCCGGTGACGGGGAAGGGGAATGCCACCCTTGGCGCGTACATCGGCGTGGGGGCGGGGAGGCTGGAAAAGCTGTGGCCCGAGCTGGCGATCCAGCACCAGGTGAACGCCGCTACCCCCTCCGCCATCAACT
>JBLNFH010000117.1:0-4211 GCA_050263475.1 Deltaproteobacteria bacterium | reverse complement strand
CATGGCCATGATGCGTTCTCTTCCAATGGCCGTAGGGGATGCGATCCGCTCCCCGGTACACCACCCGGTAGTCGCGCGGCACACGGAACAGCGGCGCGGGCACGTACCGATGTTCTACGACGACCCAAGGACCGTTCGGCTCATAGGCTCGATACCATCTCGATCCCCGGGGCGACCACCAGTAGCCGTCATAGAAGAAAAGGTCCACAGAGACGCCCGGGACGAAATAGATGGCCGATCCCGGTATCAGGGCGACTTCCGAAGGCGGCGAAACAATTACCGGCGGACCGAGATTGATGTTGAGGTTCACCCCGACGTCGCTCCTGCCGAAAGCCGGGGTTCCGCCCGCCAGGAAGGCCGCAAGGATCGGCAAAGCGATAAACGCTCGTAAACCTCGTATTTTCATACATATACCTCCTTACCGGAATGCGCTTGCCGCTTCGATCCCGCCTGAATTGCAGGCGTTATTAACATTAAACCCGCTTCCGTGCAGGAGGTTTCCCCGCCCCGGGGTCTGTTCAACGCCCGCAATCGCGCAGAAAGAATGCCAGGAGGGTTCCGGCCAAGAGGAGGACGATAATAAACACCGCAGAGTCGGGATCGGCCGCCGCGGGTTCCCACTGCAGTTCCGGGGGCAGGAGGCTGATCAGCAGGGGGCCGTTCACAAGGCTGCTTTACTTTTCGGGCATGCGCACGGTCAGGCGGAAGACGCGGCGCTGTCCGGTGGCGGAGGCCGCGGAACAAAGCGTCGTCCCGGGGCCGGCGCCCTTGAATCCCAGTCCATTCGGGGTGTCGACGGGAACGATCACCTTCAGATCGTCGCAGATGGGGGAAATCGCCGGGCAGAGGATCTGCCCGGAATTGCAGACCTCGAAGGTTTCGCCGACAAGCAGATCGACGGCAAAGGGCTCGTCGCCGGGCATTTCCGCCCCGGCCGGGACGATTCCCGCGAAGGCTGCGATCACGAACGCCGCCAGCATCGCTGCGCATTTCCGAAGCCGCATCCGACCCCCCCTTCGATCCGGGATACTTCCATTATGCGGCATCCGGACGGGGGAAGAGAATCCCGGACGTAGATGGGGACGCTCCTCCGGAGAATGGGAGCGTCCCCCTTTCGAATGCCCCGTCTTTGCCGTGTTGCCCTTTGGTCCGCGTTACTCCGCGTCCGTCAGCAGGTGCGTTTTCGCAACGTCCGCCCATTTCTCGCCGCCCAGCACCCGCGCGAGCCCCTCGACGGGGAGACCGCCGTCCGCCAGGACCGGGCCCACGCTTTCGTGAGGGACCGGCTGGAGTTTATCGAGGGCGCTCTCCATCCATGCCCGGGCCAGCTTCCCCGAGAGGAGGTTCTTCGTGGCCGCGTTGATCCGGCGGGTCTTCACTTTCACCAGCCACCCCTTCCCGTACGGGTCCTTGCTCAGGATCTCGGGGGACCGGAGAACCTCGCTGTTCACCGCAACCACCTCTCCGTCCACCGGGGACAGCATCGGGATCGGCACGGAGTCCACGACCAGCGTCCATGCTTTTTCCCCTTCCGCCATGCGGTAGCCGACGCTCGGGAGCACGACGGATTCCACTTTCCCCACCAGCTTCTGCGCGAAATCGTCCACCCCCACGACCCCGACCCCTCCCGGCTCCGGCCGCAGCCAGCTGTGCCCCTGGTGGTAGAACAGCCCTTCGGGGACCCGGAACCGGGCGGTGGTCTCCATCGCGAGCCCTGCGCCCGTCTTCGCCGCTCGCGGCCGGTACATGTAGCGGCAGAACATCACGAAGGCCACGAGGAACGCGATGACGATGAGATACTCGATACCCTTCGTCGCGTAGATGTCTATAAAACGGATGCCTTCCATCGGACGACCTCCTTATCCTCCGCGGTTTCCACTGCCGCTTCCACTGCCGCAGGTTCAGTGCCGAACACGGGCATCCGGTTGATCACCCACCGGAAGACCCAGAGTTCCATGCTGATGATCGCCAGCGTCACCTCGATCTCCATCCAGGAGGGAACGTACCGGACGGTCTCGTACCACTTGAACGCGATGACGGAGACGTTGAGGCGGTTCAGGATCACGCCCAGCCCCGTGAGGAACGCGGTGAACTGCACGAGCTTCACGCTGCGCCTCCGGATCGCCGTGAGGAACAGGGCGATCGGGAGAACGACGAACCCGACGAGTTCAAACAGGTACCAGTACCCCATCGGGCTGGCGATCTGCGTCCACAGCTTGTAGTGCACGAAGTCGATCATCTTGACGAAGATGTAGGCGAACAGGGCGCCGACGGCTCCCTTCGCAAGGCCCAGCAATATGGCGCCGTGCCCCTCGTGGAGCTCGTGCCCGATCTTGTCCTTGAAGGCCCGGTGCGTGAACGTGCTCTCGATGATGACCATGGAGATGCCCGCGAAGATGCTCGAGATGAAGAACATCACCGGGATGTTGTGCGAATACCACAACGGGTGGATCTTCGTCGGGGCCAGGAGGAAGAGTGCGCCCAGGCCCGACTGGTGCAGCGTCGACAGGGTGATCCCGAAGATCACGGCGCCGGTCGTCAGCCCCTCCAGGATCCTGCGGGCCTTCGGCCAGTGCAGCCACTCGGCGACCGCCGGGGAAAACTCGAGGAACTCGGTGATCATGTACAGCATGAAGTGCCACGCCACGAGGAACAGGACGGAGCTCAATCCGAACGAGTTCCCGATGATGGGGTTGATGACGTTCCAGGGACGGCCGAGATCCAGCAGGAGCGCGCCCGCATAGAACACATACGCGAGGAAGCCGTTCAGCACGGTCACCCGCACGATCGGCTCGTACTTCTTGACCTTCAGGATATGGACCAGGAAGGTCAGGACGTAGGCCCCGCCGGCGAACGCCACCCCGGTGACCACGTCGAACCCGATCCAGATGCCCCACGGGTAGTTCTGGGAGAGGTTCGTCACCGAGGACAGCCCGAAGGCGAACCGGATGGCGATCAGGACGAGCCCGACCAGGATGATCGCCCCGGTGATGACGTTGAACGGCGTCAGCATCTTCCCCTTGGGCTTGAACTCCTTCAGGATGAAGCGAAAGGCGTCCCGCGCCACCTGCCAGACGGTCGGGGAGCCTGCGGCGGGCGCGACTGCCGCGTCAATCTTGTTCGTCATGGGAGGTCTCCTTTTCGTCCTTGATGAGGTAGTTCAGCCCGATCAGCAGCGACGGCCACAGCACGAACACCAGGGGCACCCCGTACAGGAAGCCGGATGTGAGCTCCGGATAGGGGGTCGTCTCCAGGTTGGTCTTCAGGCCGAGTTTTTCCGCCGGGGCGCCGTAGAGGTACAGCCAGCCGGTCCCGCCGACCTCGTGCTCCCCGTAGATGTGGTGGACGTACTTGTCCGGCTCCGCCGCGATCCGCGTCCGGGCGATCTCCAGCAGGTCCCGCTTCTTCCCGAAGAGGGTCGCCCCTTCCGGGCAGGCCTCGGAACAGGCCGGCTGCTCCCCGCGCATCTGCCGCTCGTTGCAGAAGATGCACTTTTTGACGAAGGGAGTGGGGCTGTTGTACTGGTACTTGGGGATGTCGAAGGGGCAGGCGACCATGCAGTAGCGGCACCCCATGCAGCGGCCCTCGTGGTAGATGACCGCGGCTTCCTTGGTCTTCTCCATCGCCCTGGTCAGGCAGGCGGAGGCGCATGCCGGCTGGTTGCAGTGCATGCATTGCTTCCGCACGAAGATCGGCTTGCCCGGATCCTTCTCGTTCGGGAACCGGTTGACGACCGTGTAGGCCTCCGGGGTCGTGTCGCGAACGTTCTCGAACACGCTCTCGGTTTCGAAGGAGACTTCCGGTTTCGGCAGCTTGTTCGCTTCGTTGCACGCCGCCTCGCAGGCGCGGCACCCGATGCACTTCGTCGTGTCGATGAGCATCCCGTTGAACTCGATGCCGCCTTCCGAAGTCTGCTGGGCATGCGCCGGCTTCCCGCCCCCCGCGACCAGGGCGCTGCCGGTCAACCCGGCGATCTTCAGGAAATTCCTTCTGCTGATGGTCATGTGTGATCCCTCCTGTCGGTTGCCGCGTCAGCGGAAATATTTCCGGATCGCGATCTGCAGGACCTCTCCGTCCATGGTTTCCATGATTCCCTCTGCGTGGATCCCTCCGTCCGGAAGGGTGACCCCGACTCCCTGGGGCACCGCCCGGTGCAGGGACAGGAACTCGGAGAAGCTTCTCGCTTCCCTCGCCAGCCAGGCGGATGCTTC